>JBGCDE010000192.1:0-11574 GCA_045105115.1 Pseudomonadales bacterium
CCAGCGGCTTTTGCCTGCACGTAGAATGCGTTGTTTAAGGTGACCGCATCAAAGCCAGCACCAGCGGCGGCATCAAGAAAGCCTTCAAAGGAGACCCCATCCAGACTGCCCCAGCACAAAGATAATTGTTTTCCAGCACTCATGGTTTATTACACCCTTCGCTTCGTGATCTAATGATGTGCAAACTCGCGTAGTATACAGGCGTGCGCGCGAAGCGCGTTTCATAAAATCTGGCCGGAGACCACACCATGTTTATTCGAGCTTTATTGTTGTTACTGACCACCGTGTCTTTCGCTGCTTCAGCCTTGGAAGTAGGAGACGCTGCGCCCGATTTCAAGCTGGCGGCAAGTGACGGAAAAACCTATGAGCTGGCTGATTTCAAAGGTAAACAGGCGTTTGTGATAGCGTGGTTTCCAAGAGCGTACACAAGTGGTTGTACGATTGAATGTAAATCACTGGCGGAAAATGGCGCGTTAATCAGAGCCTTCGATGTCAGCTACTTTATGGCAAGTGTTGACCCCTTGGCAGACAATATTGGCTTTGCGAAACAACAGAAAGCTGATTTTCCTTTACTGAGTGACCCTGAAAAGCAGGTGGCCAAAGCGTATGGTGTATTGGCCGCGGGCGGATACGCCAAACGTCATACGATTTACGTAGACAAGCAAGGTGTCGTGAGCAAAATTGACCAGGCCGTTAAACCAGCAAGCTCTGCCGAAGACATGGCGGCTAATCTTGCCACTCTCGGTGTAGCGGCGCGTTAATACGCCCGCCGGTTAACATCAAGGCGTATACCAGATTGGTGAGGTGTAGGCTCTTTCCTGAATAGTGGCCGGGCCCTCTTCCGGAGCATCTTCCATCTGCAAGGCAATACCGTCGTATAAAGAATGCCTCGCGGTCGGAATCTGCAAGACACGAATATAATAGAAAGCAGATTGCGTCGCATTGAAATCGGGGTCAGACCACAGTACTGACAGTGAGTCAGCCCCAATGCTGTTGTCAACCTGGCCTGAAGATAAATCAACCGTATTACCAATAGCGCTTAGCTTGCCGGTGTCGTCGAGCGTGCGATTGCCTGCCCATGCCACGTTATAGACCCGTTCGAAGGTTGCACCATCGGCATCAACCCAACCCTTAATCACTTGCACACGGTCAAGGTGTGCGCCTTTCGGATCTTTAAACGCCTTGATAAGCATTTGCGGTGCAGCCGCATCATCGGGCCGTGTTTTGCCGGTTAACTCCGCACCCATTGGTACACCATATTGATAGCCAAGGTTTGCAAAATCAGCTGACTGAAGGCTTTCTTCTGAAAAGTTCCAGCCTCCAAAGACCCGCACCTTCAAGCGCGTGCCAGTTGTTGCGTATACTTCTTTACGTTGGAACGCTGCGAAAATAGACTCTCTGGTATTTTCTTCTGCCCACACCGCGGCAAGTCCGGAAGCCGACATGTCCCAGCCAGTAACACCGCGGTTGCCAATGGATTCTGCACCGCGCTTGGTTTCAGGTGTCGAGTCGCGTGCAAACTTACCCCAAAAATTATGTTCCTCAGGCGATGACAGTCCTGAATGTGAATCGGTAGAGCCAATCATTCCGAATTGATACGGATTAACGCCAAGGCTCTGGCCCTGTGCCAATCCTAAACGTAAGGCAGAACGCGCGTAGTCGGCCGCGCGCGGTGTATACGCTTCTGCCGTTTGCTGAATGTAGTATTCGTAGGTTTCAAAATCAGCAAACTCATCCTCAGGCGACAAGGTGGGATGTGTTTCTGAATCTCCTTTTATCTGTGTTACTTCTGACACGGGTTCCCATTGCATTCTTTGGCGAGCGTATTCGCTGTCCAGGGCGTCACCTTTGAGAGTTGTGTCGGCGTACATATAACCCTTGGATATATTTGAGTTGTGCGGCATTGCCAAAAATCGCGAGCCTGTTTTTTTCTGTGTGACTTCCAGCCACTGCCAAAGATCTTCAGGGTACTGGCTGTCGTCTGAGCCGTAAGGCAGATATTGCTTGGCCTTGTCTGCGCCATCAGGACTGAACACAATGCGATGCAGATTAGCGCCAGTAGGAATCGAACTCCATTCCCAGCCAACAAACGAGGTAAAGGTACCGGGATTGTTATGGCGTTCTGCCGCGTCAACAATTTCGTGCCAGGCACTGGTCTCAATGGGTACAGTGTCGCCAAACGGATTTACCCGATCGATATTGTTGGAAGAGTCAAGCACCGGGTCACCGTCTGGGTTTGTTGGTGCAACCGGCAAAAGCGAGTTAAAGAGTTCGCTGCCTTCCCCACCCTCGATGGCATCGTTTAGTGTTTTAACCGCAAACCACCGTTTCAGATTACCCCATAGGCCAAGGTCTTCTGTCTCCGCCTCATCACGGTTTAAGGCGCGTATTACACCCATCAATTCAGCGTGATCAGACACCACCAGGAAATCCAGGGGTGTATCAATTTGTGCCCGCGTTCGATTGAGCGCATGCACAACCGCTTGACCTTTCGCCCAGCGGTACGCGGTATCAGGGTCCGCCGACTGATTCTTGTTTAAGTACGCGTCGAAGGAATAAGAGGTGTGCAGATGCGTATCGCCAAACAGCAACTGAGTTTCAGCCAGCGCATTGTGCGGCGTTGTCAATAAGATAAAAAAGGTGCTTATTATTAGATGCTTCATAGGGGTAACTGACGGCAGGCTAAACGTGGATTATAGGACGTACCGGGGCTGCACACGAGCAATCACTGCATCTGAAGCGTTACAAGCTAACGCGTTTATGGATAAATACTTTATGATGACGCGGTACGTCACCCGCTCCGGTATCTATTATCCAAAGGCAAGGTTTTATGAGTAATGAAGAAGGTTCAATAAGTATTGAGGTTAGAGAGCATTTGCTGCTCATAGGCCTGAATCGCCCCGAGAAATACAACGGCTTTACACCAACAATGGCCGTGCAACTGATAGACGCGCTGACCAAGCTCGATGAGAGCGATGAACTGTGGGTTGGCGTTATCTTTGGTCATGGTGATCATTTCACGGCAGGACTGGATTTACCCAAGTGGACCGGTGAAATGGAATTGGGTGTTGGTGGCGACGGTGAGAAAATCGATATGTGCGGGTTAAGTCGTGCCTGTCGTAAACCTATTGTTACCGCGGCGCATGGTATTTCCTACACCCTGGGGATTGAACTGGCTTTGGGCGGCGATATCGTAGTGGCGGCAGACAACTGTCGATTCTCACAGCTGGAGCCCAAGCGTGGAATTATGGCTACTGGCGGTGCCACTATACGGTTTGTAGAGCGCGGCGGCTGGGGTAATGCCATGTATCACCTGCTCACGTCTGATGAATTTGATGCCGAAGAAGCAAAAAGAGTAGGCATCGTGCAAGAGGTTGTACCTGTGGGCCAGCAGTTGGAACGCGCTATAGAAATAGCGGAATCAATTGCTGCGTGCGCGCCACTTGCCGTGCAAGCCACCAAAGCATCATCAAGGCGTTATTTGGACCACGGCTTCGAGGCTGCAGTGTCTGAATTTGCACGCACGCAACGAGAGATGTTGGCGACTGAAGACGCAAAAGAAGGCGTACAGTCTTTTATCGAACGACGCCAGGCGAACTTTCAAGGGCGTTAAGAAAAGAAGACCCATGCAAATCGATTCAATTTCTATTACTAATGGCGGCATTAACGCTAGTTGGAAAAGCGGCGAGCAGCAGTTTTTCAGCGCGTTTTGGCTGCGCGATCATTGTGATGATATCGCGAGCCAGGACCCCAATACACGGCAGCGGCTGGTTGACACTTTTTCTATCGCGTCTGATATATCCGTGCATAGCGCTGCGCTGGACAGTCAATCCGAAAGTGTAGAGTTAACCTGGAATGACAACACGCGCAATACAATCTCAATTGCTCAGCTGCAACGTGCTGTGTGCACAGAAATGGAAAGTAGTTCAGTTAAACACTGCTACTGGGGTGCTTTAAACACCCTCCACTCCTTGCCCGAAATCGAGTACGCAGGTGTACTTGCTAGTGAGCAAGGCACTCTTCAATGGTTGGAGCTTATAGACCGTTATGGCTTTGCGTTGGTAACGGATACCCAGGCCTCTGAGCAAGGTACAGAAACTCTAGGCGGACGCATTAGCGCAGCGCAGCGCACAATTTTTGGTACCTATTGGCCGTTATCCGCTGATCTTTCAGACCACGAAGACTCGGCTTACTCCACACAAACCCTATTACCGCATACTGACGGTACCTATTATCACAACGCGGCTGGCTTGCAGATGTTTAATTGTCTGGAGTTCGATGGTAGGGGCGGAGAGAGTGTTCTGGTGGATGGCTTTGCCATAGCCAATGACATGAAAGCACAATGCCCTGAACATTTCGAAACCTTATGCACGGTGTCAGTGCCCGGCCAGTATCTGGAACCGGGTGTGCATCTATACGCTGAGCGACCAGTGATCCAGCTCAACAGTCATGGCGAGTTACAGCAAATATCATTCAACAACTACGACCGTGCGCCAATGCATATGGACGAAGCGTCTCTCGCCGCGTTCTATGCAGCCTACGCAGAATTTAATCGCCGATCCATCGATGAAGCCAACTGGCTCAAAATACCACTGCGTGCTGGCATGGCGTTGATATTTGATAACTGGCGATGCCTGCACGGTAGAATGGGCTACAGCGGAAAACGCACGTTTTTTGGCTGCTATCACAATCGTGCTGACTATCAGAGCCGCTTGCGAACACTGCGACAGTCTGTACACTAATTTATTCTGAGAAACTAACGATGTTCGTAATGCTGAGCAGTTTCAATCTTCGCGATGGCGAAACGGTAGAAACTTGTCAAACTGCGATACAAGAATTTGGCAGGCATATGCACCAGCAACAAATGTTGGTGTCTGTGGGCCCACTTGGAATGCGCGTTGCCAATACGCCAATGGATACCGACGACGATAGGCAGCTGAATTACTATTTTCTCAGCTATTTCGAAAGCCGTGAACAAAGTGATCATGCGTACAAGCTGATTCAACAAGGTGTTGAGCCCAGTGTCAGTATTCATCGGGCTATGATCAGTAAAGTGCGTGATGCTGTGTTCACCTGTTGGAATGAAATAGAGTAGCGCTGCATACCCGATCTGACATCAAATCATGAACCTACTCATCAGACTTGTGTTGCTTAGTATTTTCTCTGCTCAATCGAGCGTTGTGTTGGCAAGTGCTGCGCTTAGTAATGGTCAGAACTGCGTTGTTTTACTGCACGGTCTGGCAAGAACCGAAAGTGCTATGCGCCCGATGGCGGAAGCCTTGCGCGCACAACACTACGCGGTGGTCAACATCGGTTACCCCTCTACAGATTTTGCAATCCAGAAGCTTGCAAGACCGGCTGTTAGTAAAGCAATCGATCAATGTCCGATAGACAGCCATATTCATTTTGTAACCCATTCCATGGGTGGAATTATTCTGCGTTATTTCCTTGCGAATGAATCGGTCAAAAATTTAGGTCGCAGCGTTATGCTTGCACCGCCCAACAAAGGCAGTGAAGTGGTGGACAGCTTGGCAGATCTTCCGGGCTTTCTTTGGTTTAACGGCCCGGCGGGCCAACAGCTTGGTACTGGCGCAGACAGTATTCCGCTGACGCTGGGTCCGGCTGATTTTGATGTTGGCATTATTGCGGGTACAAGCACCTTCAATCCACTTTTATCCCAGTTATTGCCTAATCCTGACGACGGAAAAGTATCGGTGGAAAGTACTAAATTAGAGGGCATGCGTGACCATATTAGTTTGCCGGTTACGCACACGTTTATGATGAAAAACGAAAGTGTTATCGAGCAGACGATTTTCTTTCTACAACACGGTCAGTTTAAGTCGCTACCTCAATAGCGTGCGGCCAGTAGCGGCAACAATTCATTGATAAACAAGTTCGATTGCCGAATCATATCGTCGTCATTTTCCACCAATGGTATGGCCACAAATTTTGATACGCCTACCGCGATGTATTGATCTATTAAACTCACAATATCGTTTGCATCGCCCACCACACTTAAGGCTTTGAAAACCTTCGGTACAGAAACAGCTGTTTTTTCATTGGGCTCGGCAAAACGAAACACGAAAGTTGCGCCATAGTGATCATCTGCGATGTGGCGCCCGGTGATCTTAAGCGCTTCTTTAATGCCACTAACAGTGGCTGCCACGGCGTCGACCGAACTTAAACCGCCTAGCCAGCCGGTTCCATATTTGGCAGTGCGCATTTGTGCGGCGCGACTGTTGCCGCCAATCCAGACGGGGAAATGCTTCTGTACAGGTTTCGGATTGATGCTTGCGTTAATGAGCTTAAAAAACTCACCGTCATAGTGCACGTGATCTTCTGACCAAAGCCTGGTCATCACTTCCAGTGCCTCATTCGCCCGTTTTCCACGCGCGCTACCCTGAAACGCTCCAGATACGAATTCAGGCACATCGGGGCCACCAATGCCAAAGCTTGGTAACAGCCGACCTTGACTCAAATAATCGATGGTAGCGCATTGCTTTGCCAGCATCACCGGGTCGCGAAAACTGAGTACCGTGGAATTCATGCCAAACTTAATACGCTTGGTCGCACCGGCCAGAGCGGCCATCATGCTCATGCACTCAGTAAAAGCGCCTTCAGACAGAATCCGATCGCTGTGCCAGAGTGAGTCGAGCGTACTCTTCTCGCACAACTCTACCCATCGCCAATAGTTGTCTACCGAGTGAAATGGAAACCTGCCCGCGCCAAGTCCTGCGCTAATACCCATTGTTGCGCTCTCCGTTCATCTTAATAGCCATAGATAGGCGCTCCAGATCTCTTGTATTCGCTGCCTTTCAGCAATTATACTAAGGGCGACCTTCAATGGTCATTCTCAGGGCGGGGTGAAAGTCCCCACCGGCGGTAATCGCATAGCGTAGCCCGCGGGCGCTCCTGCATGCACCGGCCTTAGGCCAGCATGGGGGAGGACGAGCAGACCCGGTTAGATTCCGGGGCCGACAGTTAAAGTCTGGTTATGAGAATAAGGGCGCTTTTAGGCCATAGTCTTGCCTGTTCGCTGTCCTTGTTGCCCTGTTGTTCTATCAGAGTAACGAGGAAACAACAGATGAATTCCGTATTTAAATCCCCTGCCGAAGTAGGCTCTGAGCGTAAGAAAATCGCTCTTATTCAATCGTGTTGGCACAAAGATATTGTTGATGAGTTTCGCCACGCTTTTCTGTCTACTTTCAAAGAGTTAGATGGCCGACCCGTAGATTGTTTTGAATTACCGGGTGCGTTCGAAATTCCACTCAAGGCCAAAGCGCTGGCCTCATCCGGTGAATACGCCGGTATTGTGGCAACCGGCTTGATTGTCGATGGCGGCACTTACCGTCATGAGTTTGTATCCAGCGCGGTCATCGACGGTTTAATGCGCTCGCAACTGGATACCGGCGTACCGATATTCTCAGGCGTGCTAACACCGCATGATTTTATGAGCGAAGGTCGACCGGAGTTCTTTAAACAACACTTTGTTGTGAAAGGTACCGAGGCAGCTCATGCCTGTGCGCAGACCTTGATAGCCTATCAAAACCTGCCCTCGCTTGAGACCGTCGCTTAACAGGCAATCGCGGTGAATTCGATTGACCGCCGTACCTTACTGAAGCTGGCCACCGCTGCTGCGTTAACCGGGTGCGGACACATTCCTTCTGTTGCCAGCGGTCCAAGAGTGGTGGTGGCGGGTGCAGGAATCATAGGTGCCTCGATTGCTTACCATCTAAGTGTAGCCGGTGCTGCGGTTACCGTGATTGACGAAGTTGGCCCGGCAAGCCATGCCAGCCGCGGTACGTTCGCATGGATTAACGCAACATGGGCAAAACAACCACGGCACTACCATAGCTTTAGTCAACAAGGCGTTGCCAACTGGCACTACTTGCAAAAGCAGCTGGAAATTCCTGTTAGATGGGGCGGTTCTCTGGAATGGCTTGGCACAAAAGCAGAACAGCAAAAATTGCTTGGTTTGATTGAAGAGCAGAAAGCCTGGGGTGAACCGGCGCAAATGTTAGCTGGGCCTGAGATAAGAGAGCTCGAACCGCAGCTTGTTTTTAATAGTGATTTGGCGGCGTATTCAGCCAATGATGGCGCTGTTGACCCGGTCATTGCCACGCAAAAACTACTCAGCGCAGCCCAACAATTCGGTGCCAGAGTTGAATACCCCAGCAAGTTAACTGGTGTTAGTACGGCAGGCGGGCGCCTGGTGTCTGTGCAGACAAGCACTGGGACAATCAAAACCGACAAGTTGGTGCTTGCAACCGGCGCTGCATCTGAGGTTGCGAAACGATTCGCGGGCGTGGACATTCCGCAACGATCCACACCAGGGGTGATTGTTGTGACCCGGCCAATGCCGCGAGTGATCAACCGAATTATTGCCGCACCGGGTGCCCATATGCATCAACGCGATGACGGGCGCCTAGTGTTGGGCGAACAAAGTGGTGCACCAGACACGCAGGCGCACGCTGATCGGCTGGCTAATCGACCGAATGAGTTTCCCGCCCGTATCTTTGCCGAGCAGCATGCAGACCGGATGTTTGCCATAGCGCAACAATTTGTGCCGGCCATAAAGAACGCGGAACTGGAGGATGCTTATATTGCTTGGCGACCACTGCCGGTGGATGGTCATCCGGTACTGGGAGTGTCACCCGTGCAGCAGGATACATACCTTGCGATTATGCACAGTGGTGTGTCACTTGCACCCATAGTGGGGCAGTTAGCCGCTCACGAGTTGGTGCAAGGTGATACGGTTGATACGCTCAGCCCTTACCGGCCAGATCGGCAATTTGCAACCGTGAAGCGGTACTGAGCTGGCATGGATAAACTGACCGGCAAATGCCTCTGTGAAGGTGTTAGTTACGAAATCTCGGGTAAGCTCGGACCGATTTATAACTGTCATTGCTCCAAGTGTCGTCGTTGGCATGGTTCAGCGTTTCGAACCCGAGCTACAGTAAAGACGGAGCAGTTTACCTGGTGCTCAGGCGAGGAATTACTCGCAAGCTTTCACTCTTCACACAATACGGCTAAATGGTTTTGTTCAGTATGTGGCTCAAACCTGATCAGCACCTATGACGATCGCACTGACGTGATAGGCGTGCCGCTGGGGGGGATAGAGCAAGACCCGGGGCACAGGCCGGAAGGACATATCTTCGCCGCATCAAAGTCGCCCTGGCATGAAATACACGACGACTTGCCGCAGTATGAGACCTGGCCAGGTAGCGAGGCTGTGGTTAAGCGAACCACTACTTAAGAGCCGCTGACTGAGAATTAGTTTCGATGTACAGCATCACATCGCTTTGACGGCGCTGGGAAATTGCGGCAAGCTTCTTAATCATAGTGTCTGACAGGCGTCTGCCTGCGGGGAGAATTAGTACGCCTTCGTCATTTTTAAGGTCCCGAGTCAGTATCATTCCCGGCTTAAGGCTTCCAGGTGCCAGGCGCTGCTCGCTTAAATTTCCCAGTTGCTCATGCTGGGTCTTAACAAATTCTATAAACGTATCGGCCAGTTTCGGTTCGTATCTATCGCCCTTGTGACCATCAATGAATTTGACAGCCTCCTGGCTTGTGAGTTCACCACGGACAATTTTTCCTTGTGTTAGACCATCAAAATCCTTGCTCAGACATAAAACATGCGACTCGATAGATGTATCGACCCAACTCAAACCCTGGGGATAGCCACCACCGTCAAAATGTTCACAATGCTGTAGTACGATTTCTGCTGCTATTTCCAGTGGTGGAAGCGCTATCAATGATTCATGTGCGAGCAAAGGATGGCGTACGAACTGTTGTTTTTCGGCTGACGATAAATCCATCAATGGTTTGAGTAGCAGTTCATCAGCAATCGCCAATTTGCCTAAATCGCAGAGCATTGCCGCCAGGTACAAATTGCGTTGTTGCTCGGTAGTCAAACCGATATGGCTGGCGAATGCCTTGGTTTCGCGCCCCAGTCGCCGCAGTGATTCAGGGCTGCGACCACTTCGCGCTCCAAATAAGTTAGAAAATACCTCAACAGTTGCCGCATAAGAATCTTCCAATTCGAGATTAGTGCGAAATAGCTCACGCGATCGAGTTTCAAGAAGACTCTCCGCCAATTTGCGTGCCTTTCTCTCCCTGGCCAGAGTTTTCCGCAAAATGTCGATTTCAGAATTCATATTGAAATGCAATTAGTAAGGGTTGCTTCTGCTAGGTTTCGTCGCATATTGGTATAGATATTGTGATCTTGGTGCCAATACCAAGTTGACTATTGACACTGATTTCACCGCCATGTTCTCTAATGATGCCCTGGGTCAAGGACAAACCTAGGCCAGTGCCTTCGCCCTCTTCTTTAGTAGTAAAGAAAGGCTCAAATATCTTCTCAACCAATGCGGGCTCAATTCCCGGACCATCATCGCCAATCTCCACGTTGACAAAACGCTCTTGCACAAAGGACCTCAGGGTTACTTTGCCATCGCTTTTTATGCTCGACACAGCTTGCACTGCATTCACAATGAGGTTCATAAATACTTGATTGAGTTTACCGGTGCTTCCTATGACCATCGGCGTTTCAATCAATTTGTCAACTAATTGAAATTGATGTTTTGCATCTGACTTAACCAGAGAAACTGTGGAACGAACACAGGCAATGATATCGATCGGCTCCATGATTGCTTTGTCTGCCCTGGCGAATGACTGCAAGCTTGAAACTATTTCCGTCACTCTACGCAGGCCCTCATGGATCTCCGCCAGAATGTCAGATGTATCTGCAACCAGAAAATCGACCTCACGTTCTTCCAGAAACGATTTTACGGCTTTGTAGTCTGCCTGACAGCTAGGCTCAGCTTCAAGCTTTTTAAGAAGTTGCTTAAGCAGTAAAAATGCTTCATGAAAAACAGGAGTGTATTCATCTAATGTCGCCAGGTTGCTCGTTACGAAACCAATTGGATTATTTATTTCGTGGGCAACGCCTGCGGAAAGTACGCCCAGTGACGCCATTTTCTCAGATTGCACTAGCTGTTGTTGATTCTGTTTAAGCTCCTCATGTGCACCCTCAAGTTCCCGGAACGAATCAAAAAGCTCTCGGGATTTTTCCTCCAACAGTCGTTCTGCCAGCTTGCGGCTTGCACGCTCACGCTTTAAAGCTCTTTCAATCGTTGCTAATTCCACTATACCTACTCGAGTGGCTCGGAAATCTGAAGTTCGAATCTGCAGTGATCAGAGTCGTTATGCATGCAAATGTCGTGTTTAATCAAACACGTTTGCTTGAAGTGCTTCGCAGACCCTTCGATCAGTCCCTCTGCCAAAGCACAGAGTTTTCTAGGTGAACTGTACAACATCACGAGTTCATTATCCTCACGGTTTTCGTAAGCGAACTCGGGTAAACCAGCGTCGGGATAAAGCTTGCGTACTTCGACATGAATCACTTCATCTACTGTTAGTAGAAACTCTTTAAGACTTGTTTGCCCCTCAAAGAAAATCGGATAATTAGTCACGAAATGTGGCAGCATATACACGCCAAATTTATGAACCAGTTCTTTTGCTGGAATGCCGGTTGCTTTTTCTGCCGCAGTGACTAAAGCGAAAAGTTCGGAG
>JBGCDE010000193.1:0-2646 GCA_045105115.1 Pseudomonadales bacterium
TCAACATCCACAGGCGCTAATAGCGTTTCCCCGGCGAGGTATCGCCGGGTGTTTTCCCGGACGTGTTCGCACAGCAAACGAATACCGACTTCAGGTGTGTTGCCGACGTGAGGTGTGATCAAGCAATTGTCCAGGCTCCACAATGGATGGCCGTCTGGCAATGGCTCAGGGTCGGTAACATCCAGAGCCGCGCCAGCAATGCTACCTTGCTGAAGTGCGCTGACGAGGTCGTCGGTAACAATGTGGGCGCCGCGGGCAACGTTGATCAACCAAGCGTTGTTCTTCATCAATGCCAGTTCTTTCTCACCGATCATGCCACGAGTGCTGTCAGTGAGCGCGAGTGCCAGCACTACGACATCAGCTTCCATCAGCTCTTTGTGCAGGGCTTCTGGAAGCACGCAGCGGGCTCCGTCCATGGGCTTGTTACTGCGCCTTAGCACCACGCTGTCGCAATTCATTGCAGCCAGCATGGGCAGTAATTCTTCCGTTATTCCGCCACCGCCTAGAATCAGCACGCGTTTGCCAAACAGGTTTTGCCCGGCTGCCGCTGACCAGGTGGTTTCCTTGGCGTAGGCGTGCAAATGGTGAAGACCCGCAAGCATCAGTGCTAACACGTGTTCTGCTACAGGCTGGGCGTACACGCCTTTGCCGCACGTCCATTGACGTTTGTGGTCGAGCGCGTCAATAAATGGCTCTATGCCCGCCCAGGGAAGTTGCACCCACTCAAGATCATCGTGCAGCATGGGTGTCAGTCCTGACAGCTGCTCATCTCCCCAAATTAGTGCCGTTGCTTCTGAAGCGGGAACCGGTTCACCGCCGCCGTCTCGTACAGCTTGTATCAAATATTTTTGGCGGGAATTCGCGGGCTCAACCGCAATCTTTTTAACGGCCTCGTTCTGCAATTTTCGTCCTTTTACTTATGATGTGAGGGTGTGCCTGATACAATACCATGTTATCAAAAGAGCAGCAGCGGCTGTTCATAAGCAAGCAACGGGCAGCATATGAGTATTAAGTCAGATCGATGGATTCGCGCGCAGGCAAGCTCAGGCATGATCGAGCCGTTTGAGCCCGGTCAGGTACGTGAATCAGATTCGGGTCGAGTGATTTCCTATGGCACGTCGAGCTACGGCTATGACGTGCGGTGCGCGCGCGAGTTCAAGGTATTCACTAACATCAATTCTGCGATTGTTGATCCTAAGAAGTTTGATGAAGGCAGTTTTGTAGACGTGGTTGATGATGTTTGCACGATTCCGCCTAACTCCTTTGCGTTGGCAAGTACGGTTGAATATTTCCGAATACCCAGCAATGTACTGACTATCTGCTTGGGTAAGTCTACTTACGCTCGCTGCGGAATCATTGTCAACGTAACGCCATTGGAACCCGAGTGGGAAGGGCATGTAACGCTGGAATTTTCTAACACAACCAGCTTACCCGCCAGAATTTACGCCAACGAAGGGGTGGCGCAGATGTTGTTTTTTGAATCGGATGAACAGTGTGAAGTTACCTACAAAGATCGTGGTGGAAAGTATCAGGGGCAAACTGGCGTAACGCTGCCAAAAGCTTGATTGGATGAGTTACGACCGCGCGCAAGCACGACCCGATTGGGTTCGCCGTATCAACTATATGGGTGAGTCTGTAGGCGGTGCGCAGCATTTGGTGTCGCTTGATCCGGACGAGATGCTGGTCTTTGCTCAGCAATCAACAGGCTTGAGCGATTTCGCCGATGATTGGGATGACGATTCAGCTGAAGGCTGGCGAACTGCGTACTACAAGCTCATCGAAAGTTACGAAACAGAAGGTCAGCTAACAACGGTTGGCCGTCTTGCTACCCGCCAGGAAATGATTCGTACGCTTCGAACTCGCTTGTTGCTCGTCAATGAGCATCGTAAGCGTCCGGAATTGGCCGAGACAGAAATCGAAAAGCCGGTTTTTATCGTTGGGCAATCGCGCACAGGAACAACCATTATTCATGAGCTGATGGCGCTTAATGAGCACATGCGTGCGCCGTTGGCCTGGGAAAGTATTCATCCCGTTGAAGTGTCGGGTGCAAGTAAAGCGGATGGGTTGGCTTGGGCTGAATGCGAGCAGGAATTTTTCGAAGATGTGGTTCCGGAATTTGCTGCTGTACACGAACTGCGTGCCGGCTTGCCAATGGAATGCCTGCTGATGATGGCGCTGGAATTCAGTGGCGGCTGGGCGGCAACCACGGCTAATGTTGACGGTTTTCTTGCATGGCGGGCCGGCACCTCATCTCTGCCTTCTTATAAGATGCACAAGCGGTTTCTGCAGTTCTTACAAGCGGATAGCAAACCTCAACAGTGGTTGCTTAAGTCTCCTGCGCACTTGATGGAATTACCGGCGTTATTCTCAGTCTATCCAGACGCGCGCATTGTTCACACCCATCGTGACCCGGTAAAAACGATAGCTTCCACTATTAGTACTGTTGCCACGTCGCGCTACGCAAGATGCGATAACATTGCGCTGGAAACACTGGCGTTTGCGATACCTATCGGATTTGAAATGGCCTTGCAGTCAGGCATTGCGTTGCGAGACCAAGGTAAACTGCCGCTTGAACAAATTGCGGATGTTAAATATCAGGATTTTCTTCGCGCTCCGGTCAACACGCTGCTTGACGCTTTCGAAAAG
>JBGCDE010000194.1:0-25895 GCA_045105115.1 Pseudomonadales bacterium
TTTTCAACGAGCCCCCATGGATGGGTTCACGGCGGGTCTGGTGGCGGACCAGATGTGCTTATGCCTTCGGTGGTCTGGCAGAACTTCTAGACTTTTGAGTTCCTTGTTCCATTCCACCAAAATTGACACACTCAATCCAAAGCCTATGTGCTATAAATAGGTACTTGGGTAAACTTGGTTGAATTTTCAATCTGAGTTAGGGTTTGAAATTTAAACGCTGAACCTTTCTTATGCCACGTCAGAAATAAACGGCCCATCAACGCACAACCTCCGCCCATCTGGCGTACCACAAGCACCACAAATACCAACGCCACACTTGGTGTGATAATCAATCGCACTGAATATTTGCTCATGTGAACAAAACTGCTCCTGCACTGCCTTGGCCGCGTGCACCATGGGTTCAGGCCCACAGTTGTAGAACACCACTTTCTTTAACTCGTCTGCAGACAAGGTCTGCAAATGCTCACGCAACAACTCCGTGACCACACCGTGGTAGCCCTCGCTACCGTCATCAGTAGCAATATGCAGATCGCTGAACTGTTGGCATTCTTCCTGGAAATATAAACGCTCGGCAGTGCGGGCCCCAACAAACATTGTTGCGCTGCCGTTAGAGCCTTGCGCAACATGGTCTCTGGCAACCTGATACACAGCCGCCAGTCCGGTACCGCCACTCACAGTGATAAGTCTGGCGTCAGACGGGTGGGACGCTGGAATACCATGAGGGCCACGCACATAAGCTTGTGTGCCCGGTTCCAGAGTCATCAAGCGTTCAGTGAATTCACCCAGATTAATCACTACCAAAGAAAACGGGTCGTCCGTTAACGCCGAGAAGGGCTTTTCGCCCAGCCCGGGAATCCAGAGGAACAAGAATTCGCCGCCCTTGATATTTACCTTACGGTCGAAGGTCAGAATGGAAATGTCGTCAGTGACGCGCTGATTATCAACCAACGTTACTGGTCGAAAGTCCATATTAATGTCGTAGCGAACCTGCTGTTCTGCAGTACCGTGTTCAGCATTTTTTGCTAGCTCGGAAGACAAAGCGCTAAAGTAGCTGCCCATCTCACTGCTGGTCATTCCAACGAGGGCTGAGCCTACGCCAATAATATTCGCGCCTTCTTGCTGGAATGCACGCACATCGTCAGCGCTGCTGATGCCGCCGCAGCCAATGATTGGGCAAGCTACCGCTTCGCGAATTTGTTTTACGCACTTAAGACCTATCGCCAACACTCCTTTGCCAGACATGCCGCCTAATTCATTGCTAAGCACTGGTTTGCCGTGCGCCGTATGGTAGCCAGGTCCTACGGTGTTGATGGCACACAAACCCGCCGCACCGGCGTCAACGGCCGCCCGGGCGATAGCGCCAATATTATCGGTGTTAGGCGTTAGTTTTGCGATCACGGGTAAATCGGTAACGGCAACCACGGCGGCAACGATTTCGCGGACCATATCCGGGTCTTGCCCAATGGCCATGCCATAGCCTTTTGCATGTGGACAAGAGAGATTGAGCTCCAGGCCGTCACTTAAAGGCGCGAGCATTTTCGCTACTTGCGCGAATTCTTCGGCGTTGGCACCAAAAATTGAGGTTAGAAGAAAGCGATCTTCCGGGATACTCAGTGCCGATAAGGCTCTGACCGACTCTTCGGCGCCAGGATTGGTTAAGCCAACGGCATTAACGAAACAGCCGGGGGCGTACTGGCTGAGTACTGGCTCGCGATAACCCGCGCGGGGTTCCAAGCCAATGCTCTTGGTGGTAAGTACGCCAATCTCCGGAATGTGCTTAATGATGTAATCGATGATAGGGCCGGTGGTGGATACAATTCCTGATGGAATTGTGAATGGCCCGGATAAGGTCTTGCCAAAAAATTCAGTGTTCAATTTGCCTCCGCTACTTGCGGGGCGCGATTATACACGGAAAGTAGTGAGCAATTCGATCAGCAGATCATTCTGAGCGGGTGTGCCAACAGAAATTCGTATGCAGTTTGGTGTGAGTGACTGCTGTGAAAAGTCTCGCAATACAATATTGTGTTGCGCGGCGTAAGCCATCAGCTCGGGCACGTTGGTGACGGCAACCAGAAGGAAGTTCGCGTCACTGGGGTATACCCTGGAAACAAAGCTGGCGTTTTGCAACACGGCGGCCAAACGCTGCCTTTCCTCGCGCAAGGTTTGAATATTGGCTTGAATCTGCGGCTGTAAATCGTCCGACAGCGCGAGCAGAGCCGCGTCGATTGAGGTTTTGGTTAACGGGTAGGCATCAAGGCACTTACTGCGTACCAGCTGCACAAATTCTGCATCGTAGTTTAACAAACTGCCCATGCGCATACCGGCCATGGAGTACGATTTCGACATCGTTCGCAACACTATGAGGTTGGGATAGTCGCTCAGCCACGCAAGCATACTTTCCTGCTGAGCAAAGTCGATATAGGTTTCATCAAGAATGACCATGCTTTCGCCCAAGGTGCCTGCACAAATAGCTTGCAAGTCGCTCAACGGAAAACTGTTACCCGTGGGATTGTTCGGTGAGCACAGAAACACTAGCTTACTGCCAGGTTTTTTTGCCGCCTGGACAACAGCGTGTGTATCAACTGAAAATACACCATCAGTTTCCATTAGCGGAACTTCTATGGCAGATGCTGGTGCGGCAAGCGCGTTGACTTTATACATGCCAAACGCCGGTGGGCAGATCACCACGCCGTCGGCACCTGGTTCACAAAACAACTTGGTTAACACTGCGATGGCCTCATCGGCACCTCGCGTGGCTACCACCTGGTCGGCACTGACCCCATAACGTTTCGCATAAGCATCAAGCAATGCGGCAGGCTGTGGTTCCGGATAGCGGTTGAAACCTTCCAGACCGGGTAATTCGAACGGGTTTTCATTCGCATTCATAAACACCCGCGTTGCATCTTTACCGGCTTCCATACCGGCAGACACGTAGCCTTTCATGGTTCGAAAGTGCGGTCGGACCAAATTGGCAATTGCAGGGTTCATGATTTGTTTTGTCTCATGCGTGTTTAAAACTCACTCTCGGCGAGAGCCATGATCGTGCTGGCCCCAGCTTGCATGGCCTGCCAGTGCGCAGACGAGCGCGGCAAAATATTGCTTAGGAAAAACCGTGCTACGGCCAGTTTGCTGTTCAGAAAGGACTGATTGCTGTCGGTATTGGCCAAGTGCTGCTGCGCCAGTAATGCTTTTTGACTGAGCATCCAGGCGCCAGTGACGTAGCCGCTCAGCATTAAGTAATCGAAAGCAACGCTGCCGGTTAGATCGGTCTCTTTGGCGTTCTCTAATACCCACTGACTGGCATGCTGCAATGTGTCGCGACCGCCAGCAAGCGCATCATGAATATCGGACACCGATGATCCCTGTTCTTTGAGCGCTTGTATGCTTGAATCGATATCTGCAATCAAGGAGGCCATCATCTTGCCGCCATCGCGTGTGAGTTTGCGGCCTATCAAGTCTAGGGCCTGAATGCCGTTAGTGCCTTCATAGATCGCTAGAATTCGTGCATCTCTATAGTGTTGTGCTGCACCTGTCTCCTCGATAAATCCCATGCCGCCGTGTACTTGCACGCCGAGCGAGGTCACTTCATTGGCAAGCTCAGTGGTCCAGCCTTTTGCCAAGGGGGTGAGTAAATCAGCACGCTGTTGAGCAAACTCGCGCTGCTCGGCCGTGGTGCCAAACTCAGCAAAATCAGTGTTGGCATAGGCGCTGTAGCACAGTGCCCGGCCAGCTTCAGTCATGGCTCGCATTTGCATCAACATGCGGCGCACGTCAGGGTGCTGGATAATGGTTTGACCACCGCCCTGAACGCGATCTTTTGCGTAGTAAACAGCATGCTGATAAGCGCGCTCGCTAATGCCAACACCTTGCAAACCGACGCCTAAGCGGGCGTGATTCATCATAGTGAACATGGCCGCCAGGCCTCTATTGAGTTCTCCGACCAGGTAACCAATAGCACCACCATTGTCACCAAAGCTCATAATGCAGGTAGGGCTGGCGTGAATACCAAGCTTGTGTTCGACCGAAACCGGATACACATCATTGCGCTCGCCAAGTGTGCCATCTTCGTTGACCAGAAATTTGGGTACGATGAACAATGACAGGCCACCTGAACCCGCTACAGCGTCTGGAGTTCTCGCCAGTACCAGATGCACGATGTTTTCCGTCATCTGGTGGTCACCCCAGGTGATAAAAATCTTTTGTCCGCTAAGCAGGTAGTGGTCACCCGTTGGCGTTGCCAGCGTTTTTACTACACCGAGATCTGATCCCGCTTGGGGCTCAGTCAGGTTCATGGTTCCGGTCCATTCGCCGCTGACAAGCTTGCCAAGATAACGTTGCTTCAGTTCGTCTGATCCATGATTGCTCAAGGCCGAAATAGATCCTTGAGACAAAAGGGTGACAAGTGAAAAAGCCATATTTGCAGACATTATGCTCTCGCCTACACCGGCCGCCAAAAGCTCAGGTAAGCCTTGACCACCATACTCTTCACTAGCGGATAGGCTGCTCCAGCCGCCTTCAACAACTTGTTGGTAAGCGTCCGCGAAACCGGCACCTTCCTGTACCGCCCGATCGACCACTTTGGTGCCTTCTGCATCACCAGTGCGATTCAACGGCGCAATGACGCCGCTGGTAAACCGCGCAGCTTCTTCCAAAATAGCATCAACAAGATCGTCACTCAGCTCGCTAAAGGCGGGCAGTGATCGCATCTGTGGCAAGCCTGCAACGGCTTCCATGGTAAACTTGATGTCATCGGTTGGGGCGTGATATTCACTCATTATCGGGTTTGTCTCAGTGCGAATCGGCGTGGAATTATACACGTTTAGATATTATTCTAAGCGGGCTGGAAGTCCAATTAGACCGGAAATATCCATGAAAGAAGCGATGTTACGCCAGCAATTGGTGGACGAATATCAACGGCTTGACGTTGATGGCTTGCTGGCATTGTCTGCCGGCAATTTATCGTGCCGTTTCGAGACTGGAATGTTAATTACAGCCAGCGGCATCAGTGCATCTTCCATCAGCGTAGACAACATTGTGCATCTGTCACTGCAGGGTGCTACCAAAGGCGTGCATAAACCTTCATCGGAATGGCAAATGCATGCCGCAATTTACCGTGAATTCGCCGATACGCAGGCGGTCGTTCACACCCATTCTGATTATTGCGTGGCGCTGGCAAGCCACGGCAAGGATCTTCCTGGTTTCCATTATATGGTCGGCATGTTGGGCTCAGATCACGTACCTTGCACTGCATACCACACCTTTGGCACAACCGAGCTAGCGGCCGCTGCGGTGCAGGGTTTGAGGGCGTGCAATGCCTGTCTGCTGGCGAATCACGGCATGATCAGTAAAGGAGGCAGTCTGGAGCAAGCGGCGCGTGGGGCTTCTTTGTTGGAGCTGCTAAGCAAGCAGTACATGCTGAGTCTTGCTTTAGGTCCTCCGGCAACATTGAGCGACGCGCAGTGGGCGGAGTTTTTCGCGCAGATGAAACAAACGGATTATCAGGTAGTCCAATGATCATGCTGCAGCAAGCTGTGATTTACAAAACCCGCTTAATATTCCTGTTGTGCTTTGTCGTACTGGCAACGTCTTGCGTGTCTGTTAGTCGACCGGAAAGTGCAACGAGTAATGTTGACGAGATTTTGCTTGATGAGGTTCTTAGCGGCATCGCAATTCTTGGCAGACCGATCGCGCCAGGTGAGATTCCTGACGAAGACATACTGCAAATTGATGACGGCATGCGAGAGTTTTTGGCGCGGCATGTAACACCCTACAAAACCAAAACCGCGAAAGTATCCAATCTGCTTCGCGCAGTGTTGAGTCCCGGCGTTTTAGGACTTAAGTACGATGACTCGCAGACCAAAACGGCGACAGGCGCATTCCAGGCACAACGAGCAAATTGCCTGGCCTTTAGCAATCTATTTGTCGCCCTGGCAAGGGAAGCGGGTTTGCGTGCCTATTACCAGGATGTGCTGGTTGCGCCTGAGTGGGAATTGGAAAGCGGCTCAATGACCTTGCGTCGTCATGTGAACGTCAAGATCAAAATAAGCCGGCAATACGATCAGGTGGTGGACATTAGTCGGGCGCAGAACAATATACTGCGACTGGCGTCGACCAAGCTCAGTGACGATCAGGCGTTTGCGCAGTACTACAACAATCGGTCAATTGATTATTTGCATCTAAAAAACTATGAGCAGTCTTTTTTGTATGCGCGCAAAGGACTTATGCTTGACCCGAAAGCGGCGTTTATTTGGTCCAACCTGGGCGTAATTTTGAGTCGTGTTAATAAGATAGAGCATGCTGAAGCGGCACTTTTGAAGGCGGTTGATCTAAATTCCGAGGAACAAGCTGCGCTATCCAACCTGGGCTCCATGTATAAGGCGCAAGGCGATTTAGAAGCAGCTAACTATTACGATCAAATGGTTAAGCGCTATCGCGCGAAAAATCCATACTACTTATTATTGGCTGCTCGGCAGGCTTTCCAAAGTAATGATTACGACATTGCGATGGGTATGTTGCGCAAAGCACTAATACTCAAGAAAGACGAGCCCTTGCTGCACGAGCTAAAGTCCAGAACGCATTTGGCATTGGGAGAGCGTATGGGCGCCATAAGGTCTTTAGAAAAGGCCATGGAAGTTGCCGAAACCGTTTCTCAGCAGCAGAAATATGGCGAGCGGCTTGAGTTGCTGCAAAGCAAAGATAAAACCAGCAGTACTGATATCTGAACTGCGTAAAAAGGCAAAACTATGAAAGCGATTAGTGTCGATGGCGAGCAGCTGGTATGGCGTGACGCGTCTAAACCTGTTCTCGGCAAAAATGATGTGTTAGTTAGAAATCGGGCAACTGCCATTAACCGTGCCGACTTAATGCAGCGTGCCGGTTTGTATCCGTCTCCGCCAGGGGCCAGCGATATCATGGGTTTGGAATGCGCCGGCACTATTGAAGCGCTTGGGTCAGATGTGACTGGCTGGAAAGAAGGTGACAAGGTATGTGCGCTGCTAGCCGGTGGTGGCTATGCACAGTACACGGCGGTTCCTGATGGACAGTTGTTGCCAGTTCCAGACGAATTCAGCTTTGAGCAAGCGGCCGCCTTGCCTGAAGTATTTGCGACCGCCTATTTAAATATTTTCATCGAAGCTGCGGCAAAGCCTGGTGAGCGTGTGCTGTTACATGCAGGTGCCAGCGGTGTTGGCACGGCTGCAATACAGCTGTGCGGCGTGTTCGAAAACCCTTGCATGGTTACGGTGGGAGGCGTTGATAAAATCGACTACTGCCAATCGCTTGGTGCGTCAGCGGGCTTTGATAGGCACTCCGGCGACTCTTTTGTTGCCTGCGTTAAAGAGTGGGCCGGAGACAATGGCGTTGATGTGATTCTCGACCCGGTAGGCGCGTCTTACCTGGCTGATAATCAACAATGTTTAGCAGTTGACGGCCGAATGCTTGTGATCGGATTGATGGGCGGGCTGAGCGCAGAGCTCAATCTCGGTGCGATGCTCATGAAACGACAACGTATTATTGGCTCCACGCTGAGGTCTCGTTCATTATCAGCAAAGGCTGAGCTTATAGGCGAGTTGAGAAAGCACGTTTGGCCACAGTTCAATAGCGGTGTTTTAAAGCCGGTGATCGAAAAAGTACTTCCCATAGAAGATGCCGATCAGGCGCATGCACTGGTGGCGAGCAACAAAACCATCGGTAAAGTAGTGCTTAGTATCAGTTAGAGTCAGCGCGGCCGATACCCCAAAACCTGCATTCAAGTAGCATTTGGCGTTATAATTGCCTGCTCATTGATCAGGATACCATGTCATGAATTTAGGCTTATTGCTGGGTTACTCAGGTAAACAACTTCAGATACCAATGCCAATGGTGCACCAGGCTGAGGAAGCCGGCTACCATTCGGTTTGGGTGGCTGAGGCCTATGGTTCAGATGCCGCTACAGTCAGCAGCTGGATATTGGCGCAAACCGAGCGCATCAAAGTGGGTACGGCCATATTTCAGGTGCCGGGGCGTTCACCGGCAATGACGGCAATGACCACAATGTCATTGGCCCAGTTGTCAGGCGACCGGTTTATTCTCGGCCTGGGTGCGTCTGGTCCGCAGGTGGTTGAGGGATGGCACGGTACGGGTTATGCCAAGCCTTTAACGCGTCTTCGTGAACACATTGAAATTGTCAAAAAGATCATGAAGCGAGAAGGTCCGGTCGAGTACGACGGCGAGATTTATCAGATGCCGTATGGTGGTGACGGTTCAGTCGGTCTAGGCAAACCTCTCAAATCTATTCTGGGTGCGACTGAGGTCCCTGTGTACACAGCGTCGTTCACCCCAGGCGGATTTCGTGTCAGTGGCGAAGTGGCCGATGGTTTGTTTCCTTCGTTTGCGTCTCCAGACAAATTGGACCTGATTACCAAGCCAGTTGAAGAAGGCTTTGCCAAAGCGGGCAATGGCAAAGGTTGGGATGACTTTGATATTGCACCGTTTGTTGGTGTGTTTTGTGGTGATGATCCTGAAGAGTATCTGTTTTCCACCCGTCAAATGTTGGCGCTTTATATTGGCGGCATGGGGGCAAGAAACAAGAACTTCTACAACGCGATGGCTTGTCGCATGGGTTATGAAGAAGCTGCCGCTAAGGTGCAAGATCTTTACTTAAGCGGCAAGAAAGAAGAGGCTGCTGCCGCCTTACCTCTGGAGCTGCTTGAAGAAATATCCCTTTCGGGCACGAAAGATCAAATAGCGGCAAAAGCTGAGAAGTGGAAAGCAGCCAGAAACAATGGCTATGTGAAAACAATGATCTTGGGTATACAGCAGCCTGAAATGATTGGCTTTATGGCAGAGGTATTTCAGGATTAATAACCATGGTTGAGTACGACTACGTCAAAACACGCCGGGAAGATGTTCAGGTTTTCGAAGAAAAACAGCTGAAATACGCGCGTCCAATTATTAAGTTTTTCACCAAACTCAATGTTTGGACCTACAAAGTGAGTAAAGGCCGCGTCTGGAACACCTTTCCGGGCGGTTATCCGATCTGTATTCTCGGCTCTAAAGGTGCTAAATCGGGAGACTGGCGCGAAGTGGCCTTGATTCATTTGCCATATAACAACAAGGAACTGTTGGTGGCTTCGCAAGGTGGTATGGACAGAAACCCGAACTGGTTTTACAACGTAGCGGCAAACCCTGAGGTTGCCATCACCGTTACAGGCGAAACTCGCCAAATGCGTGCGCGACGCGTAGATGATGAAGAAAAAGCCGCACTTTGGCCTCATTTATTGAGTCTTTATCCGGACTTTGATGAATACCAGGCACGCACCGACCGAAATATACCAGTGTTTATGTGCGATCCTATTTAGTTAATCCCTCATTAGAACCTTTTATTAAGAGCCACTGATAATGCCTGTTAGAAGTCATGTAGAAAATTACGTAGCGGAAGTTTGTATGGACTTCCCAAAAGTGAATGCGCTGAATATTCAGGAAACGCTTGAAGTGGCGTCTGAACTTACCACCCTGGGGCAACGAGATGACGTACGAGTTATTTTGCTCACGGCGGCCGGAAAGTACTTTTGTGTCGGCGCCGATGTTAAGGAACTGAACTCTGATGCCACTCTTATTGGCGCGTGTAATCATGGTTTCTACACTATGTTTGCCGCGGTATATGACTGCCAGGTTCCTGTTATCAGCGTAGTACAAGGGCACTGTTTGGGTGGTGGAATCGGGCTTGCCGGAGCATCAGATATGGTCTTCGCTGCTGAAGACGCTTTGTTTGGATTGCCAGAAGTGAAAGTGGGCGCCTTGGGCGGTGCAACTCATCTGATGCGTTTGGTAGGTGTTCAAAAAACTCGGTATTGCATGTACACCGGCGAACCTTTAACCGCAGCTGAAGTGGCAAGTCATGGCAGCTTGCATGCTGTATTGCCAAAAGAAGAATTGCTACCTGCCGCTCGTGAGATTGCAGAGAAAATCGCGGCGAACAGTCCCGATGGAGTACGTTTAGCGAAAGAAGCTTTGAACGGTATTGAAGGTAAAGATATCAACAAATGCTACCGCTGGGAGCAAGGATTCACGCTAGAGCTCTATACTTCCCCTGAATCCTCAGCGGCCAGAGCCGCTCAGGTAGAATCCGGATTTAAAAAATAGTTTAGGTGTCGACAGCGAGCGGCTGGGTGTCAGCCGCTGCATCAAGGCTGTTATGTTACTTGCGACCTGAAATGTCTTCGTAGTCGCGCTGAGCAGAACCAGTATAGAGCTGGCGAGGCCGACCAATACGGTATTCGCCACTGATCATTTCGTGCCAGTGGGCAATCCAACCAACGGTACGTCCGGTTGCAAATATCACCGTGAACATATTCACTGGTATGCCGAGAGCTTTCAGGATAATGCCTGAATAGAAGTCTACATTTGGGTACAGTTTCTTCTCGATGAAGTATTCATCTTCCAATGCGATTTTTTCAAGGCGGCGCGCAATACGGAATAATGGATCATCTTCCATGCCCAGCACTTCCAGCACTTCATCGCAGCTTTCGCGCATCACTTGCGCACGTGGATCAAAATTCTTGTAAACACGATGGCCAAAACCCATTAAGCGGAATGGGTCTTCCTTATCTTTGGCGCGCTCGATGAACTCATCTATATTACTTTCGTCGCCAATTTCGTCCAACATCTCTAGAACGGCTTCGTTAGCGCCACCATGTGCCGGACCCCAAAGCGCGGCGATACCTGCAGCGATACAGGCGAATGGATTTGCACCGGAAGAACCGGTCAAACGTACGGCACTGGTGCTCGCGTTTTGTTCATGGTCAGCATGCAACAGAAAAATGCGATCCATCGCTTTGCTGAGCGCCGGATCAATGTTGCTCTCTTCGCAGGGGTTACCAAACATCATGTGCAGGAAGTTTTCGGCGTAGTCCTTGGAGTTGTCGGGATACACGAAGGGCTGACCAATAGAGAATTTGTAGCTCATTGCAGCCAGTGTCGGCATTTTTGCGATCAGTCTGAAAGCCGCTATCTTTCGATGTTCTTCGTCCGAAATGTCCAGCGAATCGTGATAGAAGGCAGACAAAGCACCCACCACGCCGCACATAATGGCCATTGGGTGGGCGTCACGTCGAAAACCCTGGAAGAACGTTCGAATCTGTTCGTGCACCATTGTGTGACGAGTGATGATGCCGCTGAATTCATCGTATTGATCCTGCGTCGGCAACTCACCGTAAAGAAGGAGGTAGCAGGTTTCCAGATAATTGGAGTGTTCTGCAAGTTGGTCGATCGGATAGCCGCGATGCAGCAACTGGCCCTTATTACCATCGATGAAGGTGATTTTTGACTCACAGGAACCGGTTGAGACGAATCCTGGGTCGTAGGTAAAGAGACCTTGTGATGTCAATTTACTGACGTCGACAACGTCCGGGCCAAGAGTACCGGAATAAACGTCGAGATCAATTGGATCGCGACCGGGTACGTTGAGAGTGGCCTTTTTATCGGACATCGAGAAACTCCTGCTTAATTGATATTTGGGAACGATGGTAGAGCTTAGGCGTGAATGCGCATTAAACCCATCAGGAATCATAAATTGATTGTGAATATTGTCAATGAATAGCGTGCTAAGGGTGCTTGGTGGGGTGGGATGTGAAAGCACAATTGTAATTCAAAAGCCTAAACCCTATAATCCTGCGCCGTCTGTAGCGCGTATACGCTATGCTGTCTCTTCTGACTCATCAAATTGGAAGGCAGCGTGGACTGACCCCTTGAGCTGCGAAGATTAATCGTGAAAAAAGAACGACCTGTTGACCTGAATCTCGCGGCATTTCGCTGGCCTTTGGCCGCGCTAATGTCAATTACTCACCGACTCACTGGCGTGTTTCTGTTTGCAGGCGTCGGCCTGCTGATATGGCTGCTCGACGCAAGCCTTAGCTCCGCGCAAGGTTTTGCTGATGTCAAAGTGATGTTGGGCGGAACTGGGGCGAGCTTGGCGCTGTGGGTGGTGCTCGCAGCGCTCGCTTATCACACCGTGGCTGGCGTTAAGCATTTTTTCATGGACATGGGGATAGGTGAGTCACTGGAGGGCGGCCAACTTGCCGCCAAAATCACGCTGGCCGTTGCCATCGTGCTGATCGTTTTAGCGGGGTTATGGATATGGTAACGTCGGTTACAAATTTTGGGCGCAGCGGTCTATTTGATTGGATGGCGCAGCGTATCAGCGGCCTTGTCTTGCTGCTGTACGTGGTTTTCCTTACCTTTTTTCTGCTGACTAACCCGGCGTTAACCTTCAACGAGTGGGAGGCATTGTTCCAGCAAAACTGGATGCGCACCTTCAGTTTGCTCGCTTTGCTTTCAATGATTGTGCACGCTTGGGTAGGTTTGTGGTCAGTCACGACCGACTACATCACCACGCGCCAGCTTGGCAAAATTGCAACGCCTTTACGCTTTTTTCTGCAAGGAATTGCGGCACTGATGGCCTTCTATTACCTCGTGTGGGGTATACAAATCCTTTGGGGAATCTAATGAGTAAACCTCGCACTATATCTTTCGACGGCGTTATTGTCGGCGGTGGCGGTGCTGGAATGCGCGCGGCATTGCAGCTGGCGCAATCTGGTTACAAAACAGCCGTGATCACTAAAGTCTTTCCAACCCGTTCGCATACTGTTTCTGCACAAGGCGGGATCACCTGCGCAATTGCCAGTGCTGATCCGAATGACGATTGGCGGTGGCATATGTATGACACGGTCAAAGGGTCTGATTATATAGGTGACCAGGACGCTATTGAGTACATGTGTAATGTAGGCCCGGAAGCTGTATTTGAGCTGGAGCACATGGGCTTACCTTTTAGCCGCACCGAGGAAGGCCGTATTTACCAGCGTCCGTTCGGTGGTCAGTCTAAAGACTTCGGGAAGGGTGGCCAAGCCGCTCGCACCTGTGCAGCAGCTGACAGAACAGGTCATGCATTATTGCATGCCTTGTATCAGAGTAATCTGAAAAACAACACCGTGTTTTTCAACGAATGGTACGCGACTGACCTGGTCAAGAATCAGGATGGTGTTGTTGTTGGCGTAATGGCCATCGACATGGAAACGGGCGAAGTTGTCTACATTAAATCGAAAGCCACTGTCTTTGCTACGGGCGGTGCTGGGCGAATTTATGCGTCCACTACAAATGCTCACATCAACACCGGTGATGGTATTGGAA
Source organism: Pseudomonadales bacterium (assembly GCA_045105115.1). GTDB lineage: Bacteria > Pseudomonadota > Gammaproteobacteria > Pseudomonadales > JAUIET01 > JAUIET01. The sequence continues at coordinate 13,165 of JBGCDE010000194.1, forward strand.
TGGCATTGCGTGCGGGTATTCCTGTGCAAGATATCGAGATGTGGCAATTTCATCCGACCGGCATTCATGGCGCAGGCGTTTTGGTTACTGAGGGTTGTCGCGGTGAAGGTGGCTACCTGGTGAATAAAGATGGCGAACGCTTCATGGAGCGTTATGCCCCGAATGCCAAAGATTTGGCCGGCCGTGATGTGGTTGCCCGATCGATGGTTCTGGAAATTCTGGAAGGGCGTGGATGTGGCCCGGATGGTGACCATGTTTATCTGAAGCTCGATCATTTGGGCGAAGAGGTTCTGCAAAGCCGCTTGCCCGGAATTGTTGAGTTATCGAGAACGTTTGCGCATGCCGATCCAGTCAAAGAACCTGTACCCGTAGTACCTACCTGTCACTACATGATGGGCGGTATAACCACTAATGTTGACGGTCAGGCACTGACCCAGAATGCAGCCGGTGAAGATGTCGTTATCGAAGGTTTATTTGCCTGTGGCGAAGTAGCCTGCGTATCTGTTCATGGAGCGAACCGCCTTGGTGGCAATTCGTTGCTGGATCTTGTGGTCTTTGGTCGCTCGGCGGGTCTGTTTATCGAGAACTCACTGCGCGATGGTATCGAACAGCGCGCTGCTAGTGAAACTGATATCGATCAGGCTATGTCGCGCTTGCAGCGCCTGGAGTCGTCTACCAGCACGGAGAGTGTGGCTGGTCTTCGAACCGAGTTGCAAAACATTATGCAGAACCATTTCGGCGTATTTCGAAATGGTGAGTTTATGCAAGAAGGCATTCGTAAGCTCGATGATTTGCGACCACGCGTAGATGGCGTTGCAACGGGTGACAAGTCGCAAGCGTTTAATACAGCACGTATCGAGGCTCTTGAGCTGCAGAATTTGTTTGAAGTCGCTGAGGCCACGGCAATAGCGGCGGAAGAACGCAAGGAAAGTCGCGGTGCGCATGCGCGTGAAGATTTCCAGGATCGTGATGACGAAAACTGGTTATGCCACTCAATGTATTTCCCAGGTGAGAAGCGTGTTGGTAAGCGCTCGGTGAACTTCACGCCTAAACTGGTAGATACTTTTGAACCCAAACTGAGAACGTACTAAGTACTTGGGCCTGCCCTCGTATTTATGACGCCAGCAAATTCACTCTAGGAATGATGGCCAATGCTGAACGTTAGCCTTTATCGATACAACCCTGAAACCGACGAAGCTCCCTGGATGCAAGACACCCAGATTGATACCGCAGGTAAGGACCTGATGGTGTTGGATGTGTTGGAGAAGCTCAAAGCTGACGATCCTACTCTGACGTTTCGACGATCATGCCGCGAAGGTGTGTGCGGGTCCGATGGCGTTAATATGAATGGCAAAAATGGTCTGGCCTGTGTCACACCACTATCGGATGCTGTAAAAAACAACAAGCTCGTGGTTCGACCATTGCCAGGCTTGCCAGTTGTTAAAGACCTGGTTGTCGATATGAGTATGTTTTATGCACAATACGAAAAAATACAGCCTTATTTGATTAACGATCAACCTGCACCTGGTATAGAACGCCTGCAAACACCTGAAGAACGGGAAAAGTTAGACGGTTTGTATGAGTGTATTTTGTGCGCATGTTGCTCAACAAGTTGTCCTTCTTTCTGGTGGAACCCGGATCGCTTTATAGGCCCTGCTGGTCTGCTTCAAGCGTACCGATTTTTAGCGGACAGTCGCGACACTGCAACCGAAGAGCGTTTGTCGCGTTTGGACGATCCGTTTAGCGTATTTCGTTGCCATGGAATTCAAAACTGCGTGTCAGTGTGCCCTAAAGGTTTGAACCCGACGCGAGCGATTGGTCACATCCGCAATATGTTATTACAGCGTGCTACCTAAGACCGAATAAGTCTATATTCTGTCTATTTTTCATACAAATTAATTCTGTTAGTCAGATTTTCGATGTCGGTCACACCGGCATTGCTGAAGTCTGCGCAAGCATTTGTGTTTATGGTTAGAACAAGGCTACACTCTTGAAGTAATGCAGCCCTGAAATTATCGATCGAGGGCGCCGAGACAGGACAGTCAATGCAGAACGATTCAATGCACGCATTGTGGCGCACCTCGCACATATCAGGTGGCAATGCGGTCTATGTAGAAACGATGTACGAGCAGTACATTGAAGATCCAAATTCAGTGCCGCCGGAGTGGCGCAGTTACTTCGAGCGACTGCCTCAGGTAAATGGCACAACCCAGGATATTCCGCACTCGACAGTACGCGAGTATTTTCAGTTGCTTGCCAAGCAACAGGCACGTGGTGTGCGGCCTGAAGCCAGTTCTGAAAGCACCAGTACTGAATATGAACGCAAACAAGTAAGGGTTGTTCAATTAATATCCGCTTATCGTCAGCGTGGGCATCAGCACGCTGACCTCGATCCTTTGGGGTTGTGGCAACGACCACGTGTTCCTGATCTTGAACTTTCCTATCACAAGCTCTCTGAAGCCGACATGGATACCATTTTCCAAACTGGCAGCCTCTACATCGGCAAAGAAGAAGCAACGCTGAGAGAAATACTTGATGCTGTGCAGAGCACCTATTGCGCCAGCGTAGGCGCTGAGTTTATGCACATCGTTGAATCGGAAGAACGCCACTGGATTCAACAGCGCATGGATAAGGTGCGCTCTGCACCCGAATACAGTGTTGAAGAACGTGTTCATTTGCTCGAACGTTTGACGGCAGCTGAAGGTCTTGAGAAATATCTGGGTTCCAAGTTTCCCGGTACCAAACGTTTTGGTCTGGAAGGTGGTGAAAGCCTGATCCCGATGCTGGACGCGCTAATCCAGCGTTCAGGTCATTATTCAGCCAAAGAGATTGTACTGGCGATGGCACATCGCGGTCGCCTCAACGTCTTGGTTAACATTCTCGGTAAAAACCCTTCCGAGTTGTTTGATGAGTTTGAAGGGCACGTGTCGCTGGAAACATCAGGTGACGTTAAGTACCACCAGGGATTCTCTTCAAACGTAATGACAGAGAATGGCGAAATGCACTTGGCATTGGCATTCAACCCATCGCATCTGGAAATTGTCAGCCCTGTTGCCGAGGGGTCAGTACGCGCGCGTCAGGATCGTCGCAAGAACATCGCAAGAGATCAGGTGATCCCAATCATCATGCACGGGGATGCCGCGTTTGCGGGTCAGGGTGTGGTGATGGAAACGTTTCAGATGTCGCAAACCCGTGCCTACACCACCGGCGGAACAGTTCATATTGTGATCAACAACCAAGTTGGCTTTACCACCAGCCGACAGGAAGATGCGCGCTCTACCGAGTATTGCACTGACATCGCGAAAATGGTGCAAGCGCCGATTTTCCATGTGAACGGAGATGACCCTGAGGCCGTGTTGTTTGTCACGGAATTGGCCATGGATTATCGCCAGCAATTTGATAAAGATGTGGTCATTGATCTGATCTGTTATCGACGGCGCGGCCACAATGAAGCAGATGAGCCTGCTGCAACTCAACCGCTGATGTATCAGCATATTCGCAAACAAACTACGACTAGAGATTTGTATGCAAAGAAACTGATAGCGGCTGGTGTTATCGACGAGCAGCAAGACAAACAGTTAGTAGACGGTTATCGCACAGCGCTCGATGATGGCAAGCATGTTGCGAAAAGCCTGGTTAGCGAACCCGACAAAGCAATGTTTGTGGATTGGACCCCTTACCTTGGACATGACTGGACCGCTGAGTACGATGCCCGCATCGATTTAAAAACACTGCAGCGCCTTGGCGAAACAATCAATACGATTCCGGACGGCTTTGTATTGCAGCGCCAGGTACAAAAAATTATTGAGGACCGTCGTAAAATGGCGGCAGGCACCTTAATGCTGAATTGGGGTATGGCGGAAGTGCTGGCCTATGCCAGTTTGATTGACGCCGGCCATCCGATACGACTAACTGGGCAAGATGTTGGGCGGGGAACGTTCTCACATCGGCACGCCGTTTTACATAGTCAGAAAGATGGTGCTGTGCATATACCTCTGCAACACATGCGTGAAGATCAACGCGAGTTCGATATTTACGACTCCTTTTTGTCTGAAGAGGCGGTGCTGGGTTTCGAGTATGGCTACTCAACAACCGCTCCCAATCGCCTGGTGATCTGGGAAGCGCAATTTGGTGACTTCGCCAATGGCGCGCAAATGGTTATCGACCAGTTTATTACCAGTGGTGAGCACAAATGGCAGCGTTTGAGTGGCTTAACCATGCTGTTACCACATGGCTATGAGGGGCAGGGGCCAGAGCACTCCAGTGCACGCCTGGAGAGGTTTCTGCAGATGTGTGCAGAGCATAACATTCAGGTATGTGTTCCTACTACGCCTGCACAAGTATTCCATATGTTAAGGCGTCAGGTTATCCGCCCAATGCGAAGGCCCTTGGTGGTTATGACACCGAAGAGCTTGTTGCGTCATAAAGCAGCCGTTTCCAGTCTTGAAGAATTAGCTGACAACGAATTTCAGAACGTTATTGGGGAAACCAGTGACACGATCAAAGCCGATTCGGTGAAACGCGTACTTCTTTGCTCCGGCAAAGTGTATTACGACTTACGCGAACGCAGAGATGAATTGGAATTGTCGCATATCGCGATTGTTCGGCTGGAGCAGTTGTATCCTTTCCCTGAACATGAACTTTCCGAAATACTCGCGCCGTACAAGAATTTGAGCGAAGTATTTTGGTGTCAGGAGGAACCAATGAATCAGGGTGCCTGGTATTCAAGCCAGCATCACATGCGCAATGTGTTACACAACCACAAGCGCAGTATTTTCCTCGAATGTGTTGCGCGTCCTGCATCGGCTGCACCCGCTGCTGGTTATATGTCGCGCCATTTGCAAGAGCAGGAAAAATTGATTAGCAATGCATTAACGAAAGACGCCGGCGTTTTTGAGTAACGCCACACACAACTAAACGCATGACAAGACGCAGAACAAAACGGAGAGCACACTAATGGCGATAGATATAAAGGCGCCACAATTTCCAGAATCAGTGGCAGACGGCAGCATTGCCACTTGGCACAAACAAGCCGGTGAAGCGGTGAGTCGAGATGAGCTGATTGTAGACATCGAGACAGACAAAGTTGTGCTTGAGGTGGTTGCTCCCGTAGATGGCAGTATCAGTAAGATTCTCAAGCAAGAGGGCGATATTGTATTGTCCAATGAGGTGATTGCGCACTTTGAAGAAGGTGCTGCTCCTGCTGCAGAAGCTGCGCCTGCAACTGAAGCGCCTGATCAAAGCGAGAGTCCAGGCAGCGATGAAGAGAAGATTCTTAGCCCGGCAGCCAGAAAGCTTGCAGAAGAAGAAGGTTTAGACCCCGCGAGTATTGCCGGCACAGGTAAGGGTGGTCGCGTGACTAAAGAAGACGTGATGAATGCGGCGGAAGTGGCGCGCGCGTCCAAGCAAAGTGCCAGCGTACCTGCTGCGAGCAGTGTGGCTGCCGACGTCGAATTGGTCGCTCCAGGTGAGCGGGTTGAGAAACGCGTTCCAATGACTCGGCTGCGAGCAAAAGTAGCTGAACGATTACTGCAGGCCAGTCAGGAAACGGCCATGCTCACCACCTTTAATGAGGTGAACATGAAACCGATCATGGACTTGCGCAGCAAATACAAAGATCAATTCCTCAAAAACCACAATACCAAGTTAGGGTTTATGTCGTTTTTCGTAAGAGCGGCGACCGAAGCTTTGAAGCGATTTCCTGCCGTGAACGCGTCAATTGATGGTAATGACATTGTCTACCACGGGTATTACGATGTCGGTGTAGCAGTATCCTCACCACGTGGTTTGGTTGTTCCGGTACTGCGTGATGCCGACGGCATGAGCTTAGCCGGAATTGAAAAGAAGATTGTTGATTACGGTACTAAAGCGTCTGAAGCAAAGCTGAGCATTGAAGAGATGACCGGCGGCACGTTTACCATTTCCAATGGCGGTGTGTTTGGTTCCATGTTGTCTACGCCGATTTTAAACCCGCCACAAACCGGGATTCTAGGAATGCACAACATTCAGGACAGGGTCATGGCCGTCAATGGCGAAGCAGTGATTCTGCCAATGATGTATCTGGCGTTGTCGTACGACCATCGTTTGATTGACGGCAAAGAAGCCGTACAGTTTTTGGTGGCTATTAAAGGCATGCTGGAAGATCCCGCACGCATACTGTTAGAACTATAGGCTGGGGTGAACAAAGAATATGTCAGATAAATACGATGTAGTAGTTGTTGGCTCCGGGCCTGGTGGCTATGTAGCCGCTATTCGATGCGCGCAGCTGGGGTTGAACACTGCCTGTGTTGAGCAGTGGGTTGATACCAAAGATAAAGCAGTCTTGGGTGGTACCTGTCTAAACGTTGGTTGTATTCCTTCCAAAGCCCTATTAGACAGCTCACATAAATTCGTGGAAGCCAAAGACCATTTTGACGTGCACGGAATCAGCACAGGCAAAGTAGCGATGGACGTTGCGCAGATGTTGGCGCGCAAAGATAAAATCGTGAAGCAGCTTACGGGCGGCATTGCGGGTTTGTTTAAGGCCAATGGCGTAACACCTGTTCAAGGCCACGGAAAAGTGCTGGCTGGTAAAAAAGTTGAAGTGACAGCCGCTGACGGTTCAAAGTCGGTGATTGATGCTGACAACATAATCATTGCGGCCGGCTCGCAGGTAATCAACATTCCACCAGCCCCTACCGATGATGAAACCATCGTTGATTCCACTGGCGCTCTGGAATTTGAAGCCGTGCCAAAGCGTCTGGGTGTGATTGGCGCCGGCGTTATAGGTTTGGAATTGGGCAGTGTCTGGTCGCGGCTGGGTGCAGAAGTGGTTGTGCTGGAAGCGCTGGACGATTTCCTGCCGGCAATGGATCTGCAAATTGCGAAAGAAGCCAAAAAAATTCTGACCAAGCAAGGTCTGGATATCCGATTGGGTTGCCGTGTTACCGGCACTGAGGTGACGGGTGCTAAAAAGAAATCAGTCAAAGTAAGCTTCACCAGCGGTGATGAAAGTTCAACTGAATCATTCGACAAGCTTATCGTTGCGGTAGGTCGTAAACCCAATAGCGAGAATCTGTTGTCTGCAGACTGTGGTGTGAATATGGATGAACGCGGTTTCATCTTCGTTGATGATTACTGCGCAACAGAAGCGCCGGGTGTATTTGCGATTGGTGATGTAGTGCGTGGGCCAATGCTTGCGCACAAAGCATCTGAAGAAGGCGTGATGGTGGCTGAACGCATCGCCGGGAAGAAAACCGCACTTAACTACGATTGCATTCCCAATGTTATCTACACCCATCCAGAAGTGGCCAGTGTTGGTAAGACTGAGCAAGAACTGAAAGCCGCGGGTGAAGACTTTAAAGTAGGAGTGTTTCCATTTGTGGCCAGCGGCAGAGCGCTGGCGGCGAACGACAGCGACGGCATGGTCAAGATGATCGCCGATGCCAACACTGATCGCATTCTTGGTTGCCATATCGTCGGTCCGAGTGCCGCTGATTTGGTTCAACAAATTGTCATAGCCATGGAATTTGGCTCCAGCTCAGAAGACATCGCCTTGACCGTGTTCGGTCATCCGACCTTGTCTGAGGCGGTACACGAAGCAGCATTAGCGGCAAACGGACATGCCATACATATTCAGAACAAGCGACCGAGAAAAAAGAAGTAGGGTCGTCATTACCGACTTATTAAGTGAGGGCACCGCTCTCACATTGATAAACCACGCCGTTTACGGGACAATACGCGCCGCTGGTGCGACTGTGCCTGAACGTCTTCACCGGAGCGTTACCGTTCCAAACTCAAAACCAACAAAGGTGTTGCAATGAACCTTCATGAATACCAAGGCAAACAATTGTTTGCAGAATACGGATTGCCTGTGTCAGAGGGCTACGCCGTTGACAGTGCCAAGGAAGCGGTTGAAGCAACCGGCAAGCTGGGCGGAGATATCTGGGTAGTAAAGGCTCAGGTTCATGCCGGAGGCCGCGGTAAAGCAGGCGGCGTGGTACTGGCTAAAACCAAGCAGGAAGTGGAAGATTTTGCCCACAAATGGCTTGGTAAGAATCTTGTTACCTATCAGACGGATGCAAACGGCCAACCGGTGAGCAAAATACTGGTAGAAGCTTGCACCGACATCGACCAGGAGTTGTACCTGGGTGCCGTTATTGATCGTTCAACTCAGCGTATCGTATTCATGGCGTCTACCGAAGGCGGCGTTGAAATTGAGAAAGTGGCGCACGAAACACCTGAGAAAATATTGAAAACAGAAATTGATCCATTGGTGGGTGCTATGCCTTACCAAGGTCGGGATCTGGCGTTTCGATTGGGCTTAAAAGGTGTTCAGATCAAGCAATTCACCCAGATCTTTCAAGGTCTGGCAAAGTTGTTTGTAGAAAATGATTTGGCACTGCTTGAAATTAACCCTTTGGTTATTACCAAAGAAGGTAATTTGCATTGCCTGGATGCCAAACTCAATATTGATAGCAACGCGCTGTACCGCCAACCGAAACTTCGCGAAATGCATGACACCTCGCAGGAAGATGAGCGTGAAGTGCATGCAGCTCAGTGGGAACTTAACTATGTGGCATTGGATGGCAACATCGGCTGCATGGTGAACGGCGCTGGCCTTGCGATGGGCACCATGGACATCGTAAAACACCACGGTGGCAAGCCCGCAAACTTTCTTGACGTGGGCGGCGGTGCGACCAAAGAGCGCGTTTCCGAAGCGTTTAAAATCATTTTGTCTGACGACGCTGTGTCAGCGGTTCTCGTCAATATTTTTGGCGGCATCGTTCGTTGTGACCTGATTGCCGAAGGCATCATAGGTGCTGTAGAGGAAGTGGGTGTGAGTGTTCCTGTCGTGGTTCGCCTTGAAGGTAACAATGCCAAGCTAGGCTCCAAGAAACTGGCCGACAGCGGCCTCAATATCATTGCTGCGACATCACTGACTGATGCCGCGGAACAGGCTGTTAAAGCCGCGGGAGGCAAATAATGAGTATTCTGATCGATAAAAACACCAAGGTTATCTGTCAGGGCCTGACCGGTTCACAAGGTACTTCGCATACCGAGCAAGCGATTGCATACGGTACAAAAATGGTCGGTGGTGTTACACCGGGTAAAGGCGGGCAAAAGCACTTGGATCTGCCTGTGTTTGATACCGTTGCAGACGCTGTTGAGAAAACGGGCGCGCAAGCCTCGGTTATCTACGTGCCAGCACCTTTTTGTAAAGACTCAATATTGGAAGCGGCGAATGCTGGCCTGGAATTGATAGTCTGCATTACCGAAGGCATTCCAACGCTGGATATGCTGGAAGCGAAAATTGTCTGTGACCGCGAAGGTGTGACATTAATCGGCCCTAACTGCCCAGGTGTTATTACACCTGGCGAATGCAAGATCGGCATTATGCCTGGTGAGATTCACCTGCCAGGCAAGGTGGGTATTGTCTCGCGCTCTGGCACGCTGACCTATGAAGCCGTGAAGCAAACAACTGATCCTGGTTTTGGTCAATCAACCTGTGTTGGTATCGGTGGCGATCCAATTCCCGGTTCTAATTTCATCGACATTCTTGGTCGATTTGAGCAAGATCCTAAAACCGAAGCGATTGTTATGATCGGTGAAATCGGTGGCACGGCTGAAGAAGAAGCGGCTGCGTTTATTAAAGATAATGTTAGCAAGCCGGTTGTTAGCTACATCGCAGGTGTTACGGCCCCGGCGGGCAAACGTATGGGTCATGCAGGTGCGATTATCGCCGGTGGTAAAGGCACTGCTGATGAGAAATTCGCAGCGCTAGAAGACGCTGGTGTTAAGACGGTTCGTAGTTTGGCCGATATTGGAAAAGCTCTGGGTGAGATTACTGGTTGGGCTTAAGCTCTCGATAAGGCACGCCTAGTTTAGGCAAAGCGTGCCATTGTCTTTTTTTAGTTGTCGTAACCCGACATAAGAAGGTTTATTTCTGAGCCTATAGATGGTCTAGATAGCTGGTAACGTATTCAGCGTCTTTTCCTACCTTCAATAGTACCTTCAGCAGCGCCGTCACTTTTACGCAATTGCAATGGACTGCGCGCAGGCGACATGGCCCGTATAGACCCAGCAAGCGGCGGCTACTATTTTGTTGATAGAAAAAAGGACGCTGTTCGCTTTGCCGGGCGAAATATCTCAACGCTGGAGGTGGAAAATGTTGTGCGCCGTTATCCCGGCATAGCTGATGTTGCTGCGTTTGGTCTTCCCAGTGAGGTTCTAGCCAGCGAAGACGAACTAAAACTGGATATAGTTCTTCAAGAGGGTGCTAGTACTAGCGCTGAGCAACTTTGTGATTATATTCAGTCGGTGGCACCGCATTACTCTGTACCGCGTTATATTAACTTTGTTGAAAGTTTGCCGTATACGCCAACCAATAAAGTGCAGAAATTTGTATTGCGCCAGGCCGGCGTAAATGCTGATACCTGGGATCTGCGTCAGTCCGATTTTATCGTGGAGAACTAACAGGCCAGCAGGCTATTCACCAATCGGGACGAAGTGTTGACATTGAAAGTAAATCGGAGTTTGAAGAAATTTCTTCAAACGCATCTTGCGCTGAAAATGAAAAAGTAGAAGTATGGGGCCTTGCGAATAGATGACGGAATGAGAACATGCTAGAACTCACAAACATGGCCAACTACACCGTAGAAGACGGCGTTGCCATAATTTCCTTGAACAATCCCCCCGTTAATGCGCTCAGTCACGGAGTTCGTGAGGGTTTGCTTGTAGGTATCGAGAAAGCTGAGGCCGATTCAAGCGTTAACGCATTAGTCATAGTCTGCGAAGGTAGAACCTTCATAGCCGGTGCTGATATTACTGAGTTTGGCGCCGCACCAAAGGCGCCGGATCTGCATTCAGTACTGGATGCTTTGGAAAAATGCAGCGTGCCTACAGTTGCCGCCATTCATGGCACAGCGCTCGGCGGCGGATTAGAAACCGCTCTGTGTTGTAACTACCGTGTTGCGCTCAGCAGCGCGCAGTGCGGATTACCCGAAGTGCATCTTGGCTTGCTGCCTGGTGCCGGTGGTACGCAGCGTTTGCCTCGCCTGGTAGGCCTTGAGAAAGCGATCGGTATGTTGACCTCGGGTGCTCCAATTGGCGCTACTGAAGCGAATGAACTAGGCCTGGTGGACGAAATTATCGACGGTGATCTACGCGCAGGCGCTGTTGAGTATGCCCGCCAACAGGGTAATAGCAGCGGCGCACATCCTAAGGTTCGCGATCGTAACGAAAAACTGCAGATGGCAGGTGACACCGATGAGTTATTTGCGAATGTGCGGAAGTCAATTGCCAGAAAAACACGGGGCTTTTTAGCACCTGAATACAATATTCGATGTGTAGAGGCAGCCGTTAAACTGTCTTTTGAAGAAGGGTTGCAAGAGGAAACCCGACTGTTTAGAGAGCTGTTCACTGGTCCTCAAGCAGCCGCACAACAGCATCTATTTTTTGCTGAACGTCAGGCGAATAAAGTGCCTGGTATAGGCAAAGAAGTGACCGAACGCCCTATCAACAAGGTGGGCGTTATTGGCGCTGGAACAATGGGCGGCGGCATTTCGATGAATATGGCCAACGTCGGCATACCGGTCACTATAGTGGAAACTACTCAAGCTGCGCTTGATCGTGGCCTGGGTGTTATTCGCAAGAACTATGAGAATACTGCGCGTAAAGGGCGATTGACCGCCGAACAGGTGGAAAAGCGTAGTGGTCTTATCCAGGGTTCACTGGTCATTGAAGATCTTGCAGATTGTGATCTGATCATCGAAGCGGTGTTTGAAAACATGGTGGTAAAGAAAGAAATTTTCACCAAGCTCGACGCCATCGCCAAACCAGGCGCTGTGCTTGCATCCAATACTTCCGCTTTGAATTTGAACGAAATCGCCGCAGTCACCAAGCGCCCCGACGATGTGATTGGCATGCACTTTTTCTCGCCGGCCAACGTGATGAAGTTGCTTGAAGTGGTGCGTGGCGAAAAGACTGCAGATGATGTTATTAAAACCGCCATGGCATTGGGTAAACGAATCAAGAAGGTTTCAGTGCTCGTCGGTGTTTGCGAAGGCTTTGTAGGTAACCGCATTCTTGCGCAACGGCAATATCAGTCTAATGCACTGGCGCTGGAAGGCGCCGATTACGCCAGGATAGACAAGGCGATTTTCGATTTTGGTTTTCCAATGGGGCCGTTTCAAATGGCCGACCTTGCCGGGCTTGATATTGGTTGGTTGAAGGACTCGTCCCAACCAGATACCAAGGCAAAAGATCGTTTGTGTGAAATGGGTGAGCTTGGCCAAAAAACCGGGCAGGGTTTTTACAGCTACGATGAACAACGTCGCTCTGCGCCCCGCGAGCAAACAATGGAAATCTACCGCGATATCGCGGCCAATACTGGCGTGGCGCAGCGCGATATTTCCGATGAAGAAATTCTGGAAAGAATGTTGCTGCCGATGATCAACGAAGGTGCGAAAATTCTAGAGGAAGGCATGGCCAGTCGCGCCAGCGACATTGATGTGGTCTGGGCCTATGGTTATGGCTGGCCCTTATACCGCGGCGGACCAATGCACTACGCCAACAGTCTTGGTTTGGATAAAGTGCTGGAGAAAATTCGCCATTACCATGAGCTGACAGGCGATGATTTTTGGCAGCCCAGTTCTTATCTGCTTGAATTGGTGGCAAACAAACGATCTTTTCAGTAGACCGGTATTTTACGGTATGAAAACGGGTTCGATTGATAAGAATGACTTATCGGG
>JBGCDE010000195.1:0-5147 GCA_045105115.1 Pseudomonadales bacterium
TAATGGGAGGTAGTCGAAGCGGTGCCACCTGGTTTGCTTTCACACTGCTAGCTTATGGCGGGCAGATACTTCTTTCTTCGATTGATGCATCGATACCCATGTTACTTCAATCGGCCAACCTACCGTTCCTGCAACCCGCTCTGTGGATGGCAGGTACTAGCGTGATATTTATTTCTTTGCTGGTTCTACTCGGGGCCAACGCGCGTTTGTCACAATCTCTTTATAGCAGTCAACAAAAGTTTGAAGAGCTTGCACATACTGATGTCACAACAGGATTGTACAATCGTCGCTACTTTGAACTTCGAATGTCTTCTTTAATTGATAGTGAAGGGAACAAGCAGTCACCATTCAGTTTGTTCTACTTTGACCTCAATAACTTTAAGGCGATCAACGACAGCCACGGCCATCAAGTAGGTGATCTGATGCTGAAGCACGCGGGCCATTTGCTCAGGATGACTTTTCGCACCAGCGATTCGATTTTCAGGATGGGTGGCGACGAGTTTGCGGTTATTGTGGAAGCTGACCTTACAGACTCGGCTGCGAATCGATTGCTTGAGGAGCTTAATAAAGCATGCCACGATCCGCTAATTGTGGCCGGGAAGCCGATCAAAGTGTCATCCAGTACCGGAATTGCTTACTTTCCCAAAGACGGTGTTGACATGGACACCTTGCTGACAACTGCTGACTCCGCAATGTATGCTGAGAAATTGCAGTTTCGAAGGTCAAATAGTCTGTGACGGTAAGCTGATTCGCTAAGCCCGCAAGAGGGCACGCCCTACAGTGGCGTTCTGTGAAAGATGCATAACACTTATAGCCTGACTGGGCTGGCCAATTGCGCTTGGTCGCGATACTGTGAACCATCGTAAATTGACGAGGCGTGCGTATGCCCTCGCAGGTATTCAGTAAGCAAGAATTAGTCGAGGCAGGGCGACTCACGGTTGATCTAATCAGTGAGCGACTGAAAGAAGGCCAGCCTGAAGACGCTAAACTGCTGGTTAGTCGCTTTCAGGAAGAACTGATCACTATGTTCTACAGCTACACTGGCTGGGAAAAATCGATTCTGGAGTGCATTAACGAAGTCGCAGGACAGGCCGGCAGTGATTCAGCGCTTGCAGCAATCGAAAATTATGAAATTGCGCCAGAGCGGCAAATAGAAACTCGCGGCGTTGGAAAACAGTGGGTGGCAGAGCTTGAACAGATCCAGGCACTGATCGACAACGATGCAAGCATAGAAGCAAGTGAGCGCGCACATAGCTTACGGACCCGGGCGCTTGAACTGCACGATGGCATGATGTCCAGAGTATCAGCCCTGCTTTCGATCCTCTATGAGAATCACGGCGATCAAGAGTTGCTGCGAGTTCTGAACATTGTGATGAAACCTGAAGCCATGGACCCTGATGGCAAGATTCCTTTCCGGGAGAAGGTGGAGAACATCATGCGCTTCACCCGTTGCCACTTATTGCCGTTTACGATTACAGAAGACGATGAGAAAGTAACGTTCATGCCAAACCCTTGCCCGAGCGGGGCAAGACTGATCAGAGACGGCCATTACGAGGCTCCGAGAAACAACGCAATAGTGCGTGACCAGGGCCCGCTGACCTATGGCAGAACAGAGCTTCCGGTTTATTGCTGCCATGAGCCGGCCATGGAATTGAGCTCTGTGCTTAGAACTGGCGTGCCTCTTTTTATAGTTGACGCTCCAACTGATGTTGGAATTTCGCCGTGTAAGATCTATGTCTACAAGAACCCGGCCGATATTCCAGAAAGCTATTATCAGCGCCTTGGTTTAAACAAACCTGATGATCTGATTGCCAGTTCACGATAGATGGATATCATAATGACGGTGTGCAAGTTAAGAGATGCGATAACGCTAATCATTCTGTGTGTAGTACTTTCGACTAATTGTGCTACAGCGTTAGAGTATTCTCCACCCGTCGCCAATCAACATCCCACACAAGTTTTTTGGGGAGACACTCATCTGCATACTAATTTGTCGGCAGATTCCTTTACCTTAGGCAACCAGCGTATTGGTCCCGAAGACGCTTATCGTTTTGCACGCGGTGAAACGGTTACATCCCAAACAGGTGTTAAGGCAAAACTTGCCCGGCCGTTGGACTTTCTGATGATCGCCGATCATGCAGAGTTGCTTGGCGTATTTCCAAAAGTGTTTGGTCGTTCTGCTGATATTGTAAAAAGCCGAATTGGAAAGCGCTGGATTAACTATCTTGATCAGAACCAGAGCTTCCGAATAATTATGGAATTTTCGATGCTGTCTATGGGCATTGGTCGTGCAGATGAGCTTGAGCAATACGTGGATGAAGAGCACGGCGTTGATCTTGACTTGCTGAAGTCTCTGCGTGGTCTTAACGTTGATCCCGAGTTGCAGCAATCCATTTGGAACAAGGTTGGCACGGTGGCTGAGCAGTTCAATGAACCCGGGTTGTTTACGGCGTTTATTGGCTATGAATGGACCTCAACACCTGACGGTAACAACCTGCACCGAAATGTGATGTTTCGAGACAATGCCAGTGTTACATCCAAAGTGGTTCCGTTCTCGGCACTGGACAGCAACGACCCCGAAGCACTTTGGGCTTATATGGCTGACTACGAAGCTACTACGGGCGGCGGCGTGCTGGCCATTCCGCACAATGGAAATCTGAGCAATGGACTCATGTTTGCGGAAACAACATTTAACGCGGAGCCACAGAGCAAAGACTACGCTGAGCGCAGAGCGCGCTGGGAGCCTGTTGTGGAAGTGACCCAAATGAAGGGCGATAGTGAGGCTCATCCGTTTCTCTCACCGAATGATGAGTTCGCTGATTATGAAACCTGGGATCGGTTTAACCTGTTCACAGGTACAGCAAAGCAAGACACCATGCTGGAGTTTGAGTACGCCCGTGCGGCACTGAAGAATGGTCTGTCGCAAGAAATGATACTGGGTGCAAACCCGTTTCGCTTTGGCATGATCGGCAGCACCGACTCGCACAATTCGCTGGCTACCGCCGATGAGGATAATAATTTTGGCAAGGCAACTCGCTCAGAGCCTTCAGCTGAGCGCAGTGCCATGAGTTTCACGCCTAAAGAATACGAGTCAAATGCGAGTTTAATAAACTGGGAATTGGCGAGTTCGGGTTACGCCGCCGTATGGGCGAAAGAAAATACTCGTGCTTCCCTGTTCGATGCTATCAGGCGTAAAGAAACCTACGCTAGCACAGGGCCGCGCATCACGGTTCGCTTATTTGGTGGCTGGGGATTCGAGCAGGATGATGTACACCGCTCAGACAGCGTCACGCTGGGGTACAAACAAGGTGTACCTATGGGCGCGGAGTTACCCGCGAGAGTCGCGGACAAATCTCCACGCTTTATGGTGTCAGCCTTGAAGGACCCCCTGGGTGCTAATCTGGAAAGGGTGCAAATAGTGAAAGCTTGGATCGATGAGTACGGTGCTACTCATGAAAAAATTTACAACGTAGCGGCCTCAGATAATCGCAGTATACGAAGCAACACTCTTAAAGACCTAAGAAGCACTGTAAATACGGACACAGCAAACTATAGTAATTCGATTGGTGATGCCCAACTTGCGACCGTTTGGGAAGACCCCAACTTCGATCCTGAACAAGCCGCTTTTTACTATGCGCGAATTATTGAAATCCCAACACCTCGTTGGACAACGATAGACGCGGCTCGGTATGGCAATAGCGCGCCCGCTGAAGCGCCGCTCACCACCCGGGAAAGAGCCTACACGTCTCCTATTTGGTATAGGCCCGCCACTTCGGAGTTAAAATGAATTACAAAACAATGTTGGCTTCGCTCATGGTTGCGAGTTTTCTAACGGCCTGCTCGAAATTTGAAGACCCTTCTTTGCAACCCGCCTTTGAACCTGGTAAATCGGCTCAAATTCCCAACAAAGCCCCAGTCGCCCACAACCCTGATCGCCAGTTGTTTTTTGGCGATTTGCATATACATACAAGTCTTTCTACGGACGCCTATGTGTTCGGCGTGCGCTCGCTTCCGGAAGATGTATATACCTTTGCGCGTGGTGGAACGATTGAACACGGGGCGGGCTATCCAATCAAAATATCACGACCACTGGACTTTGCTGCAGTGACCGACCACGCGGAATACATGGGTCAGGCAAGGCTTGCTAATCTTGATGTGCCCACTAACCAACGACCGCTAAGAGAGCTGTTGTTGGAAGGTAGTCGGCTGACGATATCTCTAGCGTGGGCGAAGTCGACTGGTTTTATTGCTGATAAGGGTTTCGGATTTGGTATTGATAAGCGCGATCCTTCTATCAACAAGGCCGCATGGCAAATGACGATTGATGCGGCAGAAAAGTTCAACGATCCGGGCGTGTTCAGTTCATTTATCGCCTACGAATGGTCCGCATTCGCGGGCCCTTCGTCAGTGCACATTCATCGTAATGTGATTTATCGATCAAGTAATGTATCCGAGCTGCCATTTAGCTATCTTGATAGTGACAAACCAGAAGAACTGTGGGATTTTCTGGAAGAGGAAACCGAAGCAGGGCGCCGGGCTTTCGCTATTCCACACAATGCCAATTTGAGTAACGGTTTAATGTACCGGCGTGTAGACTCGGATGGAAAGATATTGTCGCAAGATTACGCAGACAAACGCAGCCGCTTCGAACCCATCAGCGAAATTCTGCAGGTCAAAGGTTCTTCTGAAACCCACCCATTGCTCTCCAGTCTTGATGAGTTTGCCGATTTCGAAATTGCAGGGCTAGGCGTCAATGAGGGCGAAGGGCTTGATGGCATAAAAGGTTCTTATGCTCGGGACGCATTGAGACTGGGTTTGGAGCTTTCGCACAGTGAAGGGTTCAATCCCTATAATTTCGGTGTGATTGGCGCGAGTGACAGCCACAATGCGAGCAGCCCAGTGGAAGAAAGCAACTTCCACGGCAAACTGCCAATGATGGATGGCACTGCGGGCTTACGCACTGATGAAGCCACGCTTTTACCCGCAGGGCTTAACCCCGTAACACGCTGGGGTTCTGGTGGTTTGGCCGGAGTATGGGCAACTGAAAATACTCGAGCGTCGTTGTTTGATGCCATGGCGAGAAAAGAAACGTTTGCGACCAGTGGACCACGAATCAATATTCGATTTTTTGCAGGGTGGGACTATTC
>JBGCDE010000196.1:0-35105 GCA_045105115.1 Pseudomonadales bacterium
GGCTCAAGGAACACCATCAGCCGCGTCGCTCCATTAAAGACGAGGGTTTCCGACACCACCCAGGGGGTCTGCTTCGCTTGCTTAGGCTCGGACTTGGGTTCCACAGAACGCTCTCCTGAGGAACATTCTGGCCCTTGTCCCTGCGGCAAGGCCGGTGGGAACGGCAGTGGATGGGCCGAGTGCCTTGTCCCAGATATCCAGCAGACGCAAGTACTTTTCGGCACGCTCCATGGCCAACTCACGGGGCAAGCCATAGTAACCGGCCTGTGTTACTACAATATCAATCACGTTTTCAAAGTGATTAAAATTAAATTCTTGCGGCACCACACCCAATTGCTTCTTGGCCATTGGAAAATCGGTGTCAATGTCATAATCAAACACCTTCACCTTACCTTCGGATTTCTGCACCAATGAGCAGATGATGCCAATGGTCGTGGATTTGCCGGCGCCATTAGGCCCTAGCAGGGCAAAAAAATCGCCCTGTTGCACTTCCAGATCAATGCCTTTCAAGGCCTGGAAGCCGTTATCGTATACCTTGCGCAAATTCTCTATGCGGAGAGCGGGAATAGAACTCATGTGTCTGACTGAATCGAATACAATCAGGCATTATACTGCAATCCTATTCACAAGACGGTAGTGCTCAAGCATTGCCCGGAGAAGTTTTCATGCGTTTCCAATTATTGCTCACCGGCAACGAAATAATGAGCGGCGACACCGTTGACTCAAACTCTTCTATGATCGCCCAGCGTCTGCTCAGAGAGGGCTACTGGATAGACCGCAAGGTAACGGTTGGTGACGACATGCAAGAGCTGATCGACGAAATTCAAAGCATCAGCGAAAGCAGCGATGTGCTGATTATCAACGGTGGCTTGGGACCAACCACCGACGATTTAACCGCCGAGGCCCTGGCTCAGGCCTCAGGCATAGAGCTAGCGGAGCACCCTGACGCCAAGCACCATGTGCTTACCTGGTGCGAAAAGCGCGGTTTCAAGAGCAATGCTGCGAATCTCAAACAAGCGATTCTTCCTGCAGGCGTCTCAATACTGCAAAACTCTGTAGGCAGCGCAGTCGGTTTCGCGATGACTCTGAATGATTGCTTGATTATGTGTACACCAGGTGTTCCCAGCGAACTACGCGTGATGCTCGACGAAGCCATAGTGCCTATGTTGGCAACGCACTACCCTGTAGGCGATGCACCTCAAATACTGCGCTACCAAACGTTCGGGCTAGGCGAATCAGGTGCACAGCAAATGCTGAACGACGCATACCCTGACTGGCCAGACAATATAGAAATTGGCTTCCGGGCAGGCGCACCCATGTTGGAAATGAAACTGCGAGTTGAGCCCAGCTGCAGTGACGAGCAACGCGACCATTGGGAGGCTAAGTTTCTGGATGTGGTTGGTGCTTATGTAGTTGGTCGAGATGAAACCCGGCTGCCACAGGCCATTGTGCAATGTCTCGCAGAACGCGGCGAGCAAATTGCCCTGGCAGAATCCTGCACTGGCGGTCTGATTGCTTCGATGATCACTTCAGTTCCTGGCAGTTCTGCGGTTTTTGAAGCAGGCATTGTTAGTTACTCAAACACCATCAAGCAATCTCAGCTAGGTGTCAGTGAGAAAACCCTGGAGCAATTCGGTGCAGTGAGCGAACAATGCGTACGCGAGATGGCGGCGGGAGTGCTGTCACTATCAAACGCTGATTATGGGGTGGCCGTGTCAGGAATTGCGGGGCCGGATGGTGGAACTGAGGAAAAGCCGGTAGGAACGGTTTGGATAGCGTGGGGTAAGAAAGATAAGCTAAAAGCGCGCGAGTTTAACTACCCGGTTAACCGTTCCATGTTTCAGACCATAGTATCTGCGTTAGCATTGGACCTGGTGCGAAGGGAAATTCTTGAGCTGGCTGATGAGCCTTCTTATTTTCAGCGGTCTACTCGGCGTACTTAAGCAGGAATCGAATCCAATAGTTTTAGGTGCAAATGAAGCCCGGTGTTGCCGCGCGGGGTAACTTTCAGGACACGCCGTGAACCCATCCATGGGGGCTTGGTTTTCGACATCCTGTCTCAAACAGTCCTGAAAGTTACCCCGCGCGACAACACCTAAGTGCCACTCGAATTTTCCAGCGTTAACATTTAAAAAGCGAATTCGCTTCGTTGCCAATCTCCGCTATAAATCCAGACGAGTATCGTACCAACTGTCAAACACGCTCAATAATAGTACTAATCCCCTGCCCCAATCCAACACACATAGTCGCCAACCCAACACTAGCATCATTCTGCTCTAACACATTCAGCAATGTGCCAGTAATCCGAGTACCGGAACAACCCAATGGGTGGCCAAGAGCAATCGCACCGCCATTTACGTTCACATTGTCTTCAAGACGATCCAGTAGACCCAAATCTTTCAGAACCGGCAAACTCTGCGCTGCAAACGCTTCATTCAGCTCGGCGAACTCAATATCAGCAATGTCCATGCCGGCGCGTTTTAGTGCCTTCTGGCTGGCAGGAACCGGGCCGTAACCCATGATCGCTGCATCCACACCGGCAACAGCCATAGACACAATTTTTGCTCGTGGTGTAAGCCCCATGTCTTTAGCCGCTGCCGCTGTGCAAACCAGCATTGCTGAAGCACCGTCGGTAATTTGCGAAGAGGTACCCGCTGTTACAGTACCGCTGGCAGGGTCAAACGCCGGTCGCAGCTTGGCTAGTCCTTCCATAGTTGTGTCCGGGCGAATCGTTTCGTCTTCCGAAATAATCTTCAGAAAGCCGTTTTCATCCACGCCTTGTAACGGCGCAATTTCATTTTTAAAGCGGCCAGCTTCCGTCGCTGCAGCGGCACGTTGATGCGAACGAACTGCAAACTCATCTTGCTGTTCGCGGCTAATGCCATGCATACGTGCCAGAAACTCTGCCGTCATGCCCATGCTGCCAGACGCACTGGCAATGTGCTTGGCCAGCTCTGGATTCGGGTCCAGGTCGGCACCCATGGGTACATGGCCCATGTGCTCAACACCACCCACTAAGCATACGTCGCTGTAACCGGTCATCATGCCTTGTGCGGCTGTATGCAAGGCTGCCATTGAAGAACCACAAAGGCGGTTAATAGTTTGCGCGGCCGCTTCTTTGGGTATATCCGCAAGCAATTGAACCATGCGAGCGATGTTGCCAGACTGCTCTTGGGTTTGTGTGACACAGCCCCAGAGTATGTCTTCAATGCGACTTTTATCCAACGAAGGATTTCGATCCAACAGTGCACGCAGCAAATCGGCAGACATGCTGTCTGCCCTGAGTTCACGGAAGCAACCATTCTTGGAGCGGCCCATTGGGCTGCGAACGAAATCTACGATAACTACATCGGTATCTTGTAAGCTCATGTTTTGCTCCTATGCCTGCGACGCTGGGTTGTAATAGCGCTGGCCATTTTCAGCCATGCTACGCATTGTGTCTGTAACCTGATAAATAGGTGCTTCATCAGCGTACTTGTCAGCCATACTGACTATTTCCTTCAGACCTACTGTGTCCATCCAGCGGAAGATACCACCACGAAATACCGGGAAGCCAACGCCGTAAATCAGTGCCATGTCAGCTTCAGCAACTGAACCCACGACACCTTCTTCAAGGCAACGCGCCATTTCAGTACACATGGGTATCATCATGCGTTCTAAAATTTCTTCATCACTGAATTCGCGTGAACTGTCTACGTGTGGCTTCAGCAAGGCGTAAGTTTCTTCATCCACCGTCTTCTTGGGCTTGCCGCGTTTATCGGTTTCGTATACGTAGAATCCTTTGCCGTTCTTCTGACCGAGGCGATCAGCCTCATACAAAACAGTGGTTGCGTCTTTAAAGGTTTTACTCATGCGTTCAGGAAAGCCCTCAGCAAGAACGTCAGACGCATGCACGCCGGTGTCTATTCCAACAACGTCCTGCAAGTAAGCCGGACCCATCGGCCAACCCCATTTTTCCATTACGCGGTCTACATTTTGGAAATCAGCACCCAGTTTGACCAGCCCAACAAAGCCTGCAAAGTATGGGAATAACACTCGGTTTACCAAGAACCCCGGACAGTCATTAACGATGATGGGCTTCTTGCCTAAGGCCAAGGCATACGCGGTGGTTTTGGCAATCGCCGCGTCGCTACTTTTCTCACCGCGAATCACTTCCACCAGCGGCATGGCATGTACAGGGTTGAAAAAGTGCATTCCACAGAAATTTTCCGGGCGCTTTAAGGCCTTGGCCAAGTAAGTAATGGATATTGTCGAAGTATTGGACGCAAGCACCGCAGTGTCTTCCAAAACTTCTTCTACTTCTGCAAGCACAATGTTCTTCACTTTCGGGTTTTCGACCACGGCTTCTACTACCATGTCTACACCACGCAAGTCTTCATAACTCAAGGTGGGGTTAATCCGGTTCAGCGTTTCACCCATTTGAGCTGGCGTCATGCGGCCACGACTAACTCGTTTGGCCAATAATTTGTTAGCTTCGTTCAAGCCAAGCTCAATACCAGCGTCATTGATATCCTTCATCACGATCGGAGTACCTTTGTACGCCGACTGATACGCAATACCGCCGCCCATAATGCCGGCGCCCAATACAGCGGCTTGTTTAACTTGCGGTGCCTTCTTACCCCAGTCTTTCGCGACCTTACCGATGTACTGATCACTTAAGAATAAACCGGTCATGGCTTGCGCCTGTGGCGTTCTGACCATTTCGAGGAATGCTTCACCTTCCAGCTTAATCGCGTCTGCACGCGCACTTCCGGCGGCTTTTTCTATCGTTTTTACGGCTTTCATTGGCGCAGGAAAGTTGCGACCTGCTTGCTGCGCTACCATGGCTTTGCAGGTTGTGATGGACATGATCAGCTCAAGACCCTCAAGTGCAATAGGCGACATTTTTTCTGTGCGTCTAGCTTGCCAATCAAGTGCACCACTCAAACTTTGCTGCGCAATATCTAATGCGGCGGCTTTTAACATATCGTTGGCAACAACAGCGTCAACGCCACCTTGAGCGAGTGCAGCGGCTGGCTTTTGCTCTTTGCCGGTTGCAATCCACTGCACTGCGTTATCAATGCCTATTACTCGCGGTAAACGTACCGTACCGCCAAAGCCAGGAATCAAACCCAAAGACACTTCGGGCAAACCCACTTTTGCCACCTGAGACATCACGCGGTATTCGCAGGCCAAACACATTTCAAAGCCGCCGCCTAAGGCAAAACCATTAATAGCCGCTACTTTCGGCATATCCAGATCTTCAAACGCATTAAAAATAGCGTTAGTTTCAGCCAGGTGATCAAGCACTCCCTGGTCTGTTCCAGACCAGAGATCACCAAATTCGGTAATGTCGGCGCCCACAATGAAAACGGGTTTGGCGCTGGTCACAATAACGGCCTTTGCGCCTGAAGCCGCCAGCGCTGAGGTCGCCTCTGACAGCTCGGCTAAGGTGGCCTGGTTGAATTTATTGACTGACTCGGATTTGTTGTCAAAGCAAAGCTCTGCAACGCCGGTGTCATGCAATGACACCTGTATGGCTTGACCGTTATAGACCATTCGTTCTCTCTCTGTGGCGGTTAATGTCCAGGGCGGCAGCATACAGAAGCAAACCGGCCCTCGGCAACAGGCTTTGGTCGCCCAGTAATACTACCGCTCGTCGTCGAATCGGTGGATATTTGCACATAAATTAACAATTAGCAGCAGCGTCACTGGAATTGGTCTGTAATTAGGTGAGTGCCAGTTTCTGGCAAGCGACACTCGTACTTATTAAGGGAGCAAGCACAGTGCAGGAAATCAAACTAACGGACATTATGACCCGTAATGTCAAAGGGGTCGAACGGCAAGCGACACTGCGAACGATAGTAGAGTCGATGTCTAAACACCGAATTTCCTGCCAGTTAGTGACAGAAAACGAAAAACCCGTTGGTATCATAACCGAGCGTGACATGGTCAAGCTGCTGTTAGCCACCGCGGAAGATCCAAATATGTTGGATCATTACGCCGAAGACATCATGTCTTCACCGATTGTGACGCTATACGACAATGAGTCCCTGTACGACGCCATGGTCGTGTCACGCGCCGAAAGATTGCGCCATCTTCCTATTGTTGACAACGATGGCAAGCTACAAGGTCTTGTCACTCAATCGGATATCGCCAAAGCACATTTTCACGTAATAGAAATTCAAGCCGAGTTAATTGAAAAAGCAATCTCTGAGCGCACTGTTGACCTGAAGCAGGCCAACGAAGAGCTTCAAGCGATGTCGATGGAAGACGCGCTTATGGAGATAGGCAATCGACGCGCAATGGAAGTTGATTTGGAGCACACCCACGCGGCTTCATTACGCAATGGTCGCCAGTACTGTGTGGCTCTGGTCGATGTGGATTATTTTAAAAAATACAATGATCACTACGGCCACTCCGCCGGCGATGAAGTGTTGCGCTCAGTAGCGAAAAGCTTTGAAGCCGAGATGCGCAAAACAGACCGCATTTATCGCTATGGGGGCGAGGAAATGCTGCTGTTACTGACAGATACCGACGCTGACGGCGCACTTGTATTCATGAAGCGAGCGATACGGTCATTAGCGCAGCAAGGAATTCCACATTGCGAGAGTCCTTATGGGTTTCTCACCAGTAGCGCTGGCGTTGCAGCAGCCGTGGTCGAAGGCAAGTGTCGGCCTAGCTGGCAAGAAGTGGTCGAGAAAGCCGACGAAGCACTTTACCAATCCAAGGAAGCCAGCCGAAATACGGCGTCAATGGCTGCCTAAGCACCTGTGGCGCAGGCCGCACAGCTTGCGCTTCTTCACCACCTCACTCCCACTCGTCGAAAACTGCAAAAACCAAGCCTGTATAGCGCCGTTTCATAACAAGCTTGCTATATTTAATAGGTGATTATTTGACCAAGAATGGGAAAGGCACCGAGACTTGATTTTCGATGCCAGAGGGAGTCTGCCATGCAATGGCCGCTAGTTATTGGTTCTGCCGCAATCGCCTTGTGGGCAATTGGAACCATGGTGAGAATATTCGACCGCCAGACCGAGATTCAAGAACATGCAGAAAACGGGCAGTTGCGCTTACTGTACGGCATACTCAGGCTAATGGAATCGAGCCCACCCGGCCTTATTAGTACCCAACTTAAACTGCAGCTTTGCCGCTATATTAGCCTGGCCTTTACGGAACTGCAGCAGAAACATGGCGCCGCCGCTGGCTACCAAGCCTGCATCGATACGGCTGAAGCGCAAATCGAGATACTTGAAAAGCGTAGCGAGCAGCAACAGCTGCCACGGTTTGAAGATGCACAGCGCATTAGCACAGGGCAAGAAGTGCTACCCAGATATAAACGAGTGATCGATCAGCTGCTTCAGCTTAATGTCATCAGCGAAGACGATGCGAAACTGTTCCATCATGAACTGAACAATCGGCAACATGAATTAGAAGCCGATACCTGCTTGCTAAGAGCCGAACGCTCGCAGTCACTGAACGACCCTATGAGTGCACAGCGTCATTACCTGAGCGCGCGTCTGTGTTTGCAGCAACTCAAGAACGCAGAGGTACAGGCCGCAAGAATCGCGCTTGTTGACCAGCAATTATTGGCCCTACAAGCAGCGCGTAATACCCGCCAGGCCAAACCGAAAGCTGCCTGAACAATTGGCCAAGCTCGCGATGCATCAACGGGTAGTGTATTCTTGCGCGCCCAAAGTGAATAGATTGCATCTACATGCTGCCCCTGAAGAAAAGCCAAAAGCTTAACGACGTTTGCTATGAGATACGTGGCCCGGTTCTGGAGACCGCCAACCATCTGGAAGAAGAAGGACATCGAATACTCAAGCTGAATATCGGCAACCCAGCTGCATTCGGTTTTGAAGCGCCGGATGAAATTATTCAAGACGTTATTGTTAATCTGCCCAATGCTCAGGGGTATTGTGACAGCCGCGGTTTGTTTTCCGCGCGCAAAGCGATCATGCAGGACTGCCAGGCCAGGGGTCTTACCGATACGCAGCTGAAAGATGTATACCTTGGCAATGGTGTTAGCGAACTGATCAGTATCGCCACGCAAGGTTTATTGAACGATGGCGAGGAAGTACTCATCCCCGCCCCTGACTACCCGCTATGGACAGCCGCTACGACGCTGGCCGGTGGCAAGCCTGTGCACTATGTTTGCGATGAACAGGCCAATTGGTGCCCGGACCTGGATGATATTCGCAGCAAGCTGACCTCGCGTACACGTGCAATCGTCATTATTAACCCCAACAACCCAACAGGCGCATTGTACCCCGAGTCCTTATTGAAAGAGCTTGCGGCTCTGGCCGAAGAACACAAACTGGTAGTGTTCGCCGACGAAATTTACGACCGTATTCTTTATGACAATGCGCAACATACGCCAATGGCCAGCCTTGTGCACGACACCTTGTGCATAAGTTTCAATGGCTTATCCAAAGCGTGGCGTTTAGCAGGCTTTCGATCTGGCTGGATGGTGCTGAGCGGGCAACAACGACATGCGCAGGATTACATCGAAGGACTGAATATTCTCGCGTCGATGCGCTTATGCGCAAACGTACCCGCACAATACGCTGTGCAAACCGCGTTGGGTGGGTATCAAAGTATCAACGAGTATTTATTGCCAAATGGTCGCTTAACGCGGCAACGCAACCGCGCCTGGGAAATGCTGAATGATATTCCCGGCATAAGTTGCACCAAACCCGAAGGTGCAATCTACCTGTTTCCAAAAATCGATACTGCACGTTTCAATATCAGCGATGACGAGCGTTTTGTGCTGGATTTTCTACGCGCAGAAAAGGTACTACTGGTACAAGGCACTGGTTTCAACTTGTCGAAGCCAGATCATTTCAGAATGGTGTTTTTGCCACAAGAAGATGAGCTTGAGAAAGCCATCACCAAGTTAGCGCATTTTTTGTCGCACTACTCGCAGTAAGCCAGGCAGCTTATGCCGCCTGGCCCACATCAGCATTGCGGCTCACTATAGGTCGTAACCACGCTCATTGTGCAATACAACATCAAGACCTTGAGTCTCTTCGTCTACAGTGACCCGAAGACCGATTAACATATCAATCGCTTTGAGAATAATAAACGTCGCGATCGCGGTGTAGACAAATACCGACCCTATACCGATTAGCTGCACAACTAACTGCTCGCCAATAGAGTCAACGGCAAGTCCCTGGCCACTGAATATTCCAAGTTCGGTACTGGCAAAGATGCCGGCGAGAAAAGTACCCAGAATACCGCCCACGCCGTGCACGGGAAATACGTCCAGAGAATCGTCAATTTGCAGCTTTTGCTTTAAGTAGAACGTGGCGTAGAAACAAACGAAGCCGGCGCTCAGACCAATCACAATAGCACCCGCCGGACCAACATAACCCGAAGCCGGTGTGATGGTGCCCAAACCTGCGACCATGCCCGTCACAATGCCCAACACACTGGGCTTGCCATACTTAACCCATTCCAGTGCCATCCACATCAATGAACCACAGGCCGCTGATAAGTGGGTGACCAGCATCGCCATGCCGGCGTCACCGTTTGCAGCCAAAGCGCTGCCGGCATTGAATCCAAACCAGCCAACCCACAGCATGCCTGCACCCGTAACGGTCATGGTCATGTTGTGCGGAGGCATGGGTATTTTCCCAAAGCCATTTCTATTGCCAATGACCAGCGCTGAAACCAATGCGGCTACACCTGCTGTAATGTGAACAACGGTGCCGCCAGCAAAATCCAACAAGCCCATTTGACCGAGCCAGCCACCACCCCACACCCAATGGGTTACAGGCGCGTACACCACCAGCAACCAAATGGCTGAAAACAACATGACCGCAGAAAACTTGGTGCGTTCAGCAAACCCGCCGATGATTAACGCGGGCGTAATAACCGCAAACGTCATCTGAAACATAACAAATACGGTCTCTGGTAAACCGCTACTCAAAGAGTCTTCGGTAATGCCACTGAGAAAGGCTTTATTTAAAGTACCGAAATAACTGCCATCGCCATCAAAGGCAATACTGTAACCGGCAACAAACCACAGCACTGACATCAAGCAGGTAATTGCGAAACACTGCATGAGTACTGTGAGTACATTTTTGGACCGCACCAAGCCTGCATAAAACAGCGACAAGCCGGGTATTGTCATAAACAACACCAGCGCAGTTGCCGTTAGTATCCAGCTTGTGTTCGCAGCATCAAGCGTGTCTTGGGCTTGCGCCGCCGAGCAAAAAGCAGAAATGCTTGTTACGGCAAACAGGCGCAGCCACAAGCGGGTATTAATCTTCATAATATGACCTCTGACTCACTGTGCACCAAATTGAACGTCATGCTCTTTGCGCGCACTTAATTGGAGCGTATTCTATCCGTGATCGCTCGCTTTCTTTAGTATTTCACCAGCGAACAGAAAACGAAGCTGAGCACAAAACCCTATTTTTCAACCGCTTAGAAGCCTTAGCTCCAAATAATTGATCGTAGATTTGTACTCGCTCCCATCGGCTTAACTGGGACCCTGCTGCATAAGAGCAATTATCGTGCCTAAGACCGTTCACAATTGACAGTAACGATCAGCAAAGCTAACGTGGCGCACTCAATTAGCAGGGTTCTATAAGTCTATGAGCGTAAAAAATCAAAAAGCGCTGATCATTGCGATGTGGCTACTCGTTATAGCCAATCTGTTTTTGCCAACCCCCGGTTGGTTAGACCAAATCCTGAAAGTGGCTGGTATTTTTCTGGTGGTAGCACACGTGCTGGAGTGTCTAATGTTCAGCCGCAAGATTCGAGCGAATCACCGACCGGCCTTCAAAGGGTATTTAATGGTATTGGTGTTCGGTGTGATACATCTGAATACCCTGCCCGATTACATTAAGTAGGGCGGCCCTGGCAATTCACACCAGAACCGGCATCAGCAGGTTCCAGAACCAGTCTTTCAAACGCAGCCACCACGATGGCTGGTCTTGCAAATCATTTTCAGCCTTTGCTCGCGAAAGAATATATTGGCGAATGGCTTCCGTTTCGACGCTGCTCAATAGATCATTGAACGCCACCATCCCTTTGTCAGCGTATATGCCACCTCGCACTATCGCCTCAAAATGCTGGTGATTGTCCTTGCTCAGATAGCGCAGATCCGGGATCTCACTATGGCTTTGGGCGCCAAAACCATGACAGCGTCCGCAATGCAGCGAATACAGTCGATCACCGGTTTCAAGCGTTACGTCATCCGCTTGCGCTGCCTCAACCTGGGGAACAGATGGCACAGCTTCCATTGCGGGCAATTGAGTGTCAGCGCCTATTTTAAAGGCCAGTACACGCCCATTAGTCTTCGCTCGGAATGAACGCTCAGGTCCGCTGTACTGACTGGGAGAGCCGCCCCATCCTGCCGCTACAGCTACATACTGCTCACCGTCTACCGAGTAACTGACCGGGGCTGCCATCACGCCAACCTGTGTTTCGCCGCGCCACACCTCTTCACCTATATCGGAACGATAGGCACTTAGATAGCCTTCCGCGTGCCCCATGAAAACCAGGTTACCCGCCGTAGCCAAGGTGCCGCCCACCCAAGACTTGTGTAAATCAGTGCGCCACCGGGCCTGCTGCAACAATGGGTCCCAAGCCACCAGACTGCCGTGGTGCATAGCACGTAGCGACGCTCTCAACACTTCGGGTGAAGGTGATTCTTCTGACAAATCCAGCCCGGTATTCAAACTTCGGCTAGGTACAAACTCCAGGTCAGGTTTAAATTTATAACCTTGTTCAATAACCGGAATGAATACCAGTCCAAGTCGAGGTTCATAAGACATTGGGTGCCAATTATGAGCACCCACTTGAGACGGCAGTACATATTGCGGAGCTTGCAAATAATCGGCCTTATCCGTTCTAACCGGACGACCCGTTTCCATATCTATGTGGCTGGCCCAGTTAACACGGGCATAGGGCTCAGCTGAAATTAGCTGACCATTTTCCCTGTCCAGCAAATAGAAAAACCCATTCTTGGGTGCCTGCATAAGCACTTTTCTAGGCGTATTATCTATCTCGATATCGGCTAACACCATGTGCTGGGTGGCGGTGTAATCCCATTGTTCAGCCGGTGTCGTTTGATAGTGCCAGACGTATGAGCCGTCGTCTGGGTTCAGTGCAATGATTGACGTAAGAAACAAGTTATCGCCACCACCCGGACTTCTGAGTTCAGCGTTCCACGGTGAACCATTGCCAGTGCCGATGTAGAGCAAATTCAGTTCAGGGTCGTACGCCATGGAATCCCATACTGTGCCACCACCCCCCAATTTCCACCATTGACCGCTCCAGCTTTTCGCCGCCATCTCCATGGTTTCATTCTCGAAGCCGAGTGCCGGATTGCCTGGCACGGTATAAAAGCGCCAGATCTGCGCACCGGAAATCGCGTCATAGGCTGACACATAACCTCTAACACCAAAATCCGCACCGCCGTTGCCAATCACAACCTTGCCTCTCACAATTCTGGGCGCGCCGGTGATGGTATAGGGCTGACTGAGATCAGTGGTTTGTGTTTCCCAGGCGAGAGATCCCGTCGTCGCATTGACGGCAACCAGACGACCGTCGATAGTTCCAAAGTAGATATTGTCGCCCCAGGCTGCTGCACCGCGGTTAACAACATCACAGCAGGCGTAATAACCGTGAGACCTATCCACGCTAGGATCATAGCGCCATAGCTCAGCGCCGGTTTTTGCATCCAATGCCAGTAATACGCTCCAGCTCAGTGTTAAATACATTACGCCGTCAACGACCAACGGAGTTGCTTCAAGACCGCGCTCTGAACCCGTCTCCGAAAACCAGGCCAAGCCAAGATCGCCAACGGTTTCATTCGATATCTGGTTGAGAGGGCTATAGCGTTGCTCGGAATACCCCCTTCCCGGCGCCAGCCAGTTATGGGGTTCTTCATCCGCTTGAATGATTCGTTGCCCTGTCACCTGAGCGGTAAGCTGCGTGGATGAAGCAGCAAAAATGAGGGCGAATAGAGTGCTAGTGAACTTTTTCATAATTTCAGACAAACAAAACCCGGCCTTAGCCGGGTTTCGCGTGACGAAGAGAAAGTCTCTTATTCAGACTTCATCTTGTCCATGCCTTGTGACATCGCATCAGAGGCTTTGTCTTTTGCAGAATCAGCTGCGTCAGAAGCCATGTCTTTCGCGCCATCTACTGCACCCGAGGCCATATCTTTAGCACCATCAACAGCGTCGCCAGCCATGTCTTTCGCGCCGTCAACAGCGTCTCCGGCCATGTCTTTCGCGCCATCTACTGCGTCGCCAGCTGCATCTGCAGTAGCAGAAGCCGCATCACCAACTGCGTCAGCTGCATCACCAGCCATGTCTTTGGCGCCATCAACTACGTTGCCAGCTGCATCAGCCGTCGCAGAAGCTGCGTCTTTAGTGGCATCTACGGCGCTGTCAGCAGCATCGCCAACGGCGTCAGCAGCGCTGTTCATTGAATCTTTAATCGCATCGCCAGCTGATTTGCCGTCATCACCGCCACAGGCGGCTAGCGCCAAAGCAGTAAAACCACTGGCAAATAGCATTTTTAATTGTTTCTGTGTCATTCGGATAACTCCCATTCAATAAGTACTGAAAACTTAACATAGCCTTGTCGCCTTTGACAGCGAATCTGGCCCCACATGCTTTCAACTGAGGTGCATTTTTCAATAGTTTACCGGGACGCCAAAGATACTGTGACACGTGCCGGTGATTTATTATGTCCTGCTTGTCTCGCACGAGGCGGTACAATACCACGCATCCTGCGACGCGCAAAGCGCGGTCCGTGGTTTTCCGTTCATAATCAAAGAGTGTGGTCATGCCCGCGACAAACGGCAGCAAAAACAAGCGATTGCTACAAACAATCACCGTGTACGGCCGTAATCCGGTGCTGGAGGCGCTGAACAACCACAGCTTACACATTGACCGGCTGCACCTTGCCGACAGCAATAAAGCAGGTACAGCCATACAGGAAATGCTCAATCTCGCACAACAGCGGCACATTGAGGTTGTTTATCACAGCCGGCGCGAGCTCAGTCGTATCTCTCGCAATGGTCGGCAAGATCAGGGCGTTGCTCTGGATATTTACTGTCCAACAACCAGATCATTTGACGCCTGGCTCGCAGAGGCCTCAGCTGATGCCACAAACCTTTCTATGTTGGCGCTTGAGGGCGTGACCAATCCACAGAATCTGGGCATGTGTATCCGCAGTGCAAGTGCTGCGGGTGTGGATGCGATTTTACTCGCGGGCAAAGGCAGCAGTGGCCTGAATCCCTTGGCAATCAAGGCAAGCGCTGGAACGGCATTTAATGCCCCGTTGGTTTACTGCAGAGATTTCGAATCTGCAATGACATCACTTCGAGAGCTTGGCTGTAGCATTTTCACTTTGGCAGCAAATGCCGAGAAATCACTTTATGACTTACCGAAGCCGTGCGCTGGTGTGTTCGTACTTGGCAATGAAAGCATTGGCGTAAGCCGTGAGCTGCAGGCAATGAGTACTAAGGCTTTAAGTATTCCGATGCGCAACCAGGTTGAATCTCTAAATGTGGCCGCCAGTGCAACGCTGGTTGCGTTCCATATAAGCCGTTAGCAATGCCGAGAGGCTTACTTCCCGAGATAACCCATAGCGGCTTCCAGACCTTCGAGAGACAAAGGGTACATATGACCTTCCATCAATTGATTAGTCATGTGAACCGACTGGCTGTATTCCCACTGATTAGGTGGCAATGGGTTTATCCAGGCAACCTTGTCGTAGGTTTTGCGGATACGATTCATCCAAACTTCACCGGCTTCTTCGTTCCAATGCTCAACACTGCCGCCAGGCTGCGCAATTTCATACGGCGACATAGACGCGTCACCTACGAAAATCACTTTGTAATCACTCGCGTATTTATGCAATACATCGATTGTTGAAGTGGTGTCATTGAAGCGACGAATATTATTTTTCCACACCGATTCGTAAATAAAATTGTGGAAGTAAAAATACTCCAGATGCTTGAATTCAGTTCTGGCTGCGCTGAACAATTCTTCACACACGCGAACATGTGGGTCCATCGAACCGCCCACGTCCAGAAACAACAAAACCTTTACCGCATTATGCCGCTCAGGCACCATCTTTATGTCTAGTAAACCGGCATTTCTGGCTGTGCTACGAATGGTGTCGGGCAAATCCAATTCGTCTTCTGCACCAGTGCGAGCAAATTTGCGCAAGCGACGCATCGCCAGTTTGATGTTTCGAGTGCCAAGCTCAACGCTGTCGTCTAGATTTTTAAACTCACGTTTTTCCCAGACTTTAACGGCCTTACCGTTTTTTCCTTCCGAGCCCACCCGAATACCTTCGGGGTGATAACCCTGTTGACCAAACGGTGAGGTGCCTCCAGTGCCAATCCACTTATTGCCACCCTCATGGCGCTCTTTTTGTTCATCCAGACGTTTCTTGAATTCTTCTATCAGCTTTTCAAGCCCGCCCAGGGATTCAATTTTTGCTTTTTCTTCTTCCGTTAGGTGCTTTTCGAACTCTTTACGCAGCCAGTCTTCGGGAATCAAGGCCTCGATAATATCGTCCAGCGATTCCAATTCCTTGAAATACGCGGCAAACGCCCTGTCGTACTTGTCGTAGTACTTTTCGTCTTTGATCAGGCACGCACGGCTGAGATAGTAGAAATCATCCACACTACCAAACACAAGGTGCTGTTTGAGCGCCTCGATCAAGTCCATCAGTTCGCGCAAGGTTACCGGAATTTCGGCGTTGCGCAGACCGTTGAAGAAACTGATCAGCATGTTCTATTACCTCTCAGCGCTTATCTAGCGGCGCTGTTCCCTGCGATGCATAAACGCCAACCTTTCGAGCAAATGCACATCTTGCTCATTTTTAACCAACGCACCATACAAAGGTGGTATGGCTTTGGTGTTGTCTCTGTTCTTTAGAATTTCATCTGGAATATCGTCAGCCATCAACAGCTTCAGCCAGTCGATCAATTCAGAGGTTGAAGGCTTCTTCTTCATGCCCGGCACGCCGCGAACGTCAAAGAAAATTTCTAATGCTTCCTGTACCAACTCTTTTTGAGCGTTTGGATGATGCACATCAATAATCTGCTTCATCGTTTCCCGGTCCGGGAAATTGATGAAGTGGAAGAAACAACGTCTCAGAAACGCGTCTGGCAGTTCTTTCTCATTGTTACTTGTGATGATGATAATCGGGCGATGTTTGGTTTTGATGGTCTCGCCGGTTTCGTAAACAAAAAACTCCATGCGATCCAGCTCTACTAACAGGTCGTTTGGAAATTCGATGTCAGCTTTGTCGATCTCATCGATCAGCAATACCACTTGTTCGTCGGCGTCAAACGCATCCCACAATTTGCCGCGCTTGATGTAATTGGCAATATCATGAACTTTTTCATCGCCCAGCTGGGAATCACGCAAGCGTGAAACAGCGTCGTACTCGTACAAACCCTGCTGTGCTTTGGTCGTCGATTTAATGTGCCATTGCAAAAGCGGCTTGTTCAAAGCGATAGCCACTTCCTCAGCCAGCATGGTCTTACCCGTACCAGGCTCACCCTTAATCAAAAGAGGTCGTTGCAAAGTAACCGCTGCGTTTACCGCAAGTTGCAACTCGTCGGTTGCGACGTAACGTTCAGTACCCTTAAATTCCATAATGCCCTCAACACCAGTATGCAGCCGGGCATTATACAGACAATCGACACTCTTTGTGCCAACAAATCTTCATGCAGACAAACGCCAAAGCGTGCTATTACGCCGCCGTTTTCGCATCCGCTTCAGGGCGGGTTTGCGTGGCCGTTTTTCGGCGCAGGAAGTAAGAACCCAATTGCGCGATAACGATTACCACCAAGGCAATACCTGTCCACATGATCAGTGCCGATACAGCTGGCTCCGCGTGCTCAGGGCTTTTGGACAACCACTCGAATGGACCTACCACCAATGCGGGCGCATACAAGCCGCGCTCACTGTCCACCAACGCCGGTACCAGCAGCAAACAGGCACCGATGAAGCGTAAGCTTATACTCAGCCATCTGGGCCATGAGCGTGTCAAACGCCAGGCTACAATTAATAGACCAACTACGCCCAGCAGGTACAGTAACCACATCAACATATAGTCATTACTAGCGGCCCAATCAAGAAAGTCGTTCATAACTCTATCCAGCTAATGATGTGATCCTCAAATTCGTCTTCATGCACGTTCACGGCAGACAGCACTTTACCCCGAACCGAGTGATTTTGACTGTGAATGCTGCGCTTTTCACCACAAATCAATGGGTGCCATGCCGGTAACTCATGGTTTTCAGCACGAACTCTATAAGCGCAAGTTGTTGGTAGATGCGCCAAATTTTGCTTCGGGTCCTGATAGCTAACTTTGACATCCAAACACTCTGGAACGAGTGTGGCGCGGGTTGAATAGTTGTTGCAGCGACAGTTATCAAGGTCCAATTGCGCGCACGCTACGGCGGTGTAGTACAACTGACCATCGTCTTCATCTTGCAGTTTGTGCAGACAGCACTTTCCGCAACCATCACACAAGCTCTCCCATTCCTCATCACTCAACTCTTGCAGTGGCAATGTCCAAAACTGATCACGCATATCACAAAGTGCGAACAACGTGATTTGCGGGCGGTGGCATCTGCAGATAAAACCCGTGCTCGTTTATGGAATCGAGCACATCGCGTGGATTAGCCAAGGCCAATTTTCGCGATTCATCCAACTCAAGGTCCAGCACGAAACCAGGCTCACCAAAGCTCTTTAATAAATCGCCCGGCAAGGATTTCAGGTCTGAACCCTGCGGCACATAAAGATAAGCAAGCTCCATTTTTTCGCTTCTAAACACTGAACATTTCATATCAGGCCACCGAATTATTATTTGAATAGTGCGCTGTAAACTGCTCTATCAAGGTTTCACCAATGACTGGGTATCGCCAGCCTTTCAGTGAGGCAGGCAGCTCAACTACACCATTGTTAGCGTGGCTAGCGAGTATGAACTCAATGTCTTTCTTACGCGCCAACATTTCTGGCGCCAAGTCCAACTCTTTTGCGGTGGATTGCACAGCAGCCCGAAGCTTTTTCGACACTTGCGAGTAACTCTTGCCCGCAGGTTCCGCAAGACTGGCCGGATAATCATCAACGCTGGCATCCGCACATTCCGACACAATACCCAACACCTCGGTACCGTATCGACGGATCTGCCCGGGGCTCATTTCATCAATACTCGCAAGCTCGGATTCGCCCTTTGGAAGACGCTCTGCCATTTGCCAAAGCGATTTATCTTTTAGTATCCAGTTGCGCGGTCGGTTACTGGAGATTGCGGTGTGCTCCCGCCACGCTGCCAAGCGCTGCAAACACAACAAGGAACGATCTTTTAATTGCCACGCACGACCCACCCTATTGAATGCCGCTTCCGGCTCAACAGTCATTGAAGCAATACTCACTAATTCACTGCATTCGGCGTGCATCCACTCCGCTCTGCCTAACAGTTCAAGTTTATTTGCAAGATGTTTGTAAATAGCCGGTAAATAGAGCACATCAGCCGCCGCATACTGTAACTGTTTGTCAGTCAATGGGCGTTGCGTCCAGTCAGAGCGAGTCTGACCCTTGTCTAATTCTACTTCGCACAATTGTGCCACTAACTTACCGTAGGCAAGCGAAAACCCATAGCCCGCTAACGCAGCAGCTATCTGAGTATCATAGATTGAATTTAGCGGTGCGCCACAATACTGCGCCAAAATTTGCAAATCTTCTGAGCCGGCGTGAAGCACTTTGATGAGATCAAAATCGCACAGTAAAGGGCGCAAGACATCGTCCATGCCATCCACCAATGGGTCAACAAGCACCGTGTCTTGTCCGGCGCTGATTTGCACAAGCGCCAATTCCGCGAAATACGTGTCGCTTCGCATGAATTCTGTATCGATGCATACGAAATCCAGGTCACGCCATGTTGATATCAGGTTTGCAAGCTGTGCGGAAGACTGAACAAGTTCATGCTCTTGTATTTGTATTTCGCTCACGATGATTCTGTCACTGTGGTGCGGCCGCTGAACGCATGTACAAGAGTGCCGCCATCAACAAATTCAAGCTCACCGCCCAAAGGTACCCCGTGCGCAATTCGGCTCACGGGCACAGCTGAAGGTTTGAGTTGTTCGATAATGAAATAAGCGGTTGCTTCCCCTTCCACTGTGGGGTTAGTGGCAAGGATAACCTCGCGTATACCGCGCTGCTCTACACACTGCACCAAGGCGTCAATGCCAAGATCTTCCGGGCCAACACCATCAATGGGTGACAGGTGACCAAGCAATACGAAATACTTGCCCCGGTAGCCACCGGCTTGCTCAATAGCGATCACATCCGCCGGTGTTTCTACAATGCACAACAGCGTTTCATCGCGGCGTGGACTTGAGCAAATATCGCAAAGCGGCAGTTCTGTCAGCGTGCGGCATTGATCACATCGTGACACCGTATCCGCCGCCTCGTGCAAACTGCTCGCCAGTTGTCGACAACGATCCCGATCTCGTTCCAGCAAATGCAATGCCATGCGCTGGGCACTCTTCGGTCCAACGCCGGGTAAGCACTGCAGGTTCTCTATAAGCTGCTTAATGAGGGGACTAAAAGACATTAAAAAGGCATCTTAAAGCCTTCAGGTAAACTCATTCCGCCAGTGAGGTCTCCCATCTGCTGCTTTTGAGCTTCTTCTACCCGACGCACAGCATCATTCACTGCGGCGGCAATCAAATCTTCGAGTACTTCTTTATCTTCTGTGAGCAGAGCTGGATCAATATGCACTCTGCGCACATCGTGTCGGCCTGTCATGGTCACTTTGACCATGCCGGCGCCCGATTCGCCAGTGACTTCAAGTTTTGCTATTTCTTCCTGCGCCTGCTGCATTTTTTCTTGCATCTGCTGCGCTTGTTTCATCAAATCGCCAAGACCGGATTTCATGTGTGCTTACCCTTCTATAAATCGTATTTTCGGACTGAAACTATCGGGCCACTGCACGAAACGCTTCAGTCTAGTGGCCGAATGCTGGATTGATCTATCTGGCCACCAAAGGTTTGCAGTAGATCGTTGATTGTTTCGTCGCCCATTATACTGTCAATTGCGGCTTGTTGACGTTCTCTTTTCTCCCGCTGCGCCCGAAGATAAGGCGTTTCGCTGCCAACCTCACCGGATTGCAAGCTCACTTTCACAGCCTCACCCAGAGAATCTTGCAGAGCATTTTCTATCTGCCTGACATGGGCTTCCTGGAACAACTTGCAGTTAACCTCATCAAGACAGAATACGGCCTGACCCGAGTCGTATTGAATCAGCTCACAGTTGGAAGCTACGTTACGCGCCATCCCACTCAGTTTGAGATCGGCAAACACGGCAAGCCAGTCAAGACCGGAGGCAGCGCTTAGCTCAGTCTTTTTTTTTTCGGCGCCCGAAGAGTCCTCAGAGGGAGAACGCTCAACTACTTCGACTGTATTCGATTCAGTAATCGGCGCAGACGCTTCTGCTGGAGCTGGAGCTGGAGCTGGAGCTGGAGCTGGAGCTGGAGCTGGAGCTGGAGAAGATACTGGCACATCGCCAGCGGCTAGCTCAACCGCGTCTTTGCCAGGCAGAAAAGCCAACATACGCATCACGGCCATTTCAATTGCCAGCCGCGGTTCAGGCGCATACGGCAAGTCACGCTGTGCATTCAAGGCTATTTGATAAAACAATTGCACGTCTTCGGCACTAAGCTGGGCCGCAAACTGCTTAAGCTCCGACGAGCGCTCAAGCTCCCTCGCTTGATAATCTGGCACGGCCTGAAAAATGGCCATGCCATGCAAGGCATTTTGCAACTCGGCCAACATATTTTCCAGATCGATACCATTGGACGAAGCCTGTTCAACAAGATCCAGTGCTGCTGGAGCATCTCTGGCAATCAAGCAGCGGATCAAATCGCAGATGCTGTCGCGGTCGATGCTGCCAAGCATCAAACGCACATCCGCTTCAACAATGCCATTGCCACCAAAGGCAATGGCTTGGTCAGTCAAACTTAAGGCGTCGCGCATGCTACCCGCAGCCGCTCGAGCGATATGCCAAAGTGCGGCTTCCTCAGCGGGCACTTGTTCCGCACCGAGCACGTTTTGTAGATGCTCTACGACCAAGTCCGGGCCAATGTTTTTAAGACTAAACTGCAAACACCGGGAAAGTACAGTGGCTGGTAAGCGCTGCGGGTCAGTGGTGGCAAGCAAAAACTTTACGTGCGCCGGCGGCTCTTCCAATGTTTTTAACAAAGCATTGAAGCTGTGCGTTGACAGCATATGTACTTCGTCAATCAAATAGATTTTAAAACGACCCACGGTTGGCGCGTACTGCACATTTTCCAGCAGTTCACGGGTGTCTTCTACTTTGGTTCTCGAAGCTGCGTCCACTTCGATCAAATCAACAAAGCGGTTGTCCGCTATCTCTGTGCAGGCACTGCACTCGCCGCAAGGTTTCGAACTCACGCCCTGCTCGCAGTTCAGACATTTGGCAAGAATTCGCGCAATACTGGTTTTGCCAACCCCGCGGGTGCCGGTAAACAGGTAGGCATGATGCAAGCGGTCTGAGTCCAGACCATTGATCAGCGCTTGCAATACATGCTGCTGACCTTGCATTTCATGGAAATTAGCCGGCCGCCATTTACGCGCCAGCACCTGATACGACATAGAAAACCCGAGAGCTAGTTCATTCCTGATCGGACAGCAATGAAGGCTTGTTTAGTCAGCATTGTAGCATTAGAACGGGCACCACCAGAACGGCGACCGCAAGATCAGAATTGGTGATGATCCTTGCCAGCCACACCCCGGCACACGACTCCACAGCTACCGTTGCTCCCTTCCGGGCCTGGCGGAGTTTACCGTTTCACGTTGCGAAGGGACCAACAAGGACCACCATTGCATAGCCAGCCGAAGTGCTGGATTAAATCCAGACACCACGCAATCTGGCGCCGCGCATTATGCGGCAATCCAAGCCCATAGGTAAAGGTTTGGATCAGTTTTGAATATCGATAATAATTTTGGCGCCCGCCTCGGGAGATCGAGCCACCGCAAAGGCCTTATCAAACTCGTCCAGCGGAAAGTGATGGCTAACCATTGCCGAAAGGTCGAGGTCGCTGTTTTGCAGCATATCCAGCACCTCAGGAAATTCAGTTGGGTAGGCCATCGAACCAGTAATAGACAGCTCTTTCATCAATACCATCATCAAATCGATATCAACTGGTGTGCGATGCAAACCCGCCACAATAAGCCGCGCCCCCTGATTACAGACATCCAGCACCGATTTCACAATGCTGTTAGCGCCCGCTGCATCAATAAAAATATCGGTTCCAACCGCCGGCATCCAACCCTGCAAAGTATGTTTACCGTGGTGTTCGCCAAGATAGTCCATAAGGTCCAGGTCTTCTGGTGAACGTGCATCAATCGCACCCATGCGCAATGCCCGCTCACGTCGCTCAGCCGAATAATCCAGCGCAAGAATGTTTGTAATACCCTTATAACGCAGCGCGGCGATGCAACTCAAACCAATGGCGCCAACGCCGAAAATAACCGCCTGCTCGCCGGCCTGCGGTCGCGCCTGATTGACAGCGTGCATACCCACAGCAAGAGGCTCAACCAATGCACCATCGCGCATATCCAGATGCTCAGGAAGCTTGTAAACACTGTCTCCGGCGTTAGCGTTACGCACCAGCAACAGGTCGGCAAAGCCGCCTTCCCCACCGCCGTTGCCGATGGCATTGCCGGCACCCATGGGGTTCACGCACACCTTATCCCCTACCTCAAACTGATTCACATTACGGCCAACAGCCTGGATAGTTCCGGATAATTCATGCCCCAGCGGCATGGCCGACTCAGAGGGCCCGGCCAAACCACCGAGTGACACATAACCTACGTCACTGCCGCAAATGCCGCAGTATCTAACCTGAACAATAACGTCATTATCACTCGCCACCGGTTCCGGCACCTGATCGATACGAAAATCATCAGGCGCATATAAATTAACCAATCTCATTTTTCTTATCCGCCTTTTTGCCTGACTATCAATGCCTTCATTATCAGGCAGTGCTCTGAATTTGTCACAAGTACTCTGCTCGCACCCTCTAAGGAGTCAAGGTATGCTCGCTTGACACCACTGTCACCGCACAGGACATCACTATGCCAGTTACGCCCCCGATTAGTCGCCGCGCTTTCCATGAGTTTCTTGATGCGCTGAAAGACATAGACCTTGACTACTTAAGCGATGCTCGCGGCATCACCAGCGAAGCCGATATTGCTGAAGGGCAGCATTATTTAACCCATCTCATGAAAGTGGGCCTGGAAATAGCGCTGGATAACGACGAGAACGCGCCTCATTTCAGCAGCTTAATTTCGCCTAGCCAAAAGTTCGGTGGTGACGGGCCAGATCATTATGTGTTTTTCGCACCGATCAATGGACAACGCGAGTACCGCATAAAAGGTCGTAGAACCGGTGAAGTGTATATTTCATTTACTGTCCACACTGGCGATCATGGCTCGCTATGGGGTACAGGCGTGGTCAGTGAACTTAATGACAACTACATCGAATTTAATGACGATGGCAGTTATGAAATACTGCTTAGTGCAGACGAACAAGACGGTAACTGGATGTACACCGACAGCGACACCATTTGTGTGATCACTCGTCACTATTTCATGAATGAGCGCGCGGCTGTTTCTGATCCGGACGTTAACCCGGTGATCGGTATTGACACCATCACACCCAGTAATCCGCCTCTTCCGTTAAGTGGCGAACGATTCGCAAAAAAACTTAAAACTGTTACCGGCTACATCAAAGGACACACTGTCAATAGACCACTGCAAAACGCCGACACAGTGCCGAACTGGTTTTCGCTAACACCGAATGTACTGCCGCAACCTCGCACCTGGGAAAACACTGACGGCGGCGGTTTCGGTGCCGTAGACGCTGCTTACGCAGCCTGTCCTTTCGTGCTCAGCGACAATGAAGCTCTGCTGATAGAAGGTGTGATGCCCGAATGCCGCTACGCGAACATCACTTTATGGAACCGCTATCTGCAGACATTCGATCATCGTTTTCGCCAGATTGGTTTGAATCTGACGCAACTGGGTCTTGGCGCTGATCGCCGTTACACAATCGTGATCGCCCACGAAGACCCCGGTCATAAAAACTGGCTGCACACCGAGGGCCGAGCTTATGGAACGATTTACTGTCGCTTCCTATTGGCTCAGGAAACTATCGACGTGCCGCGTTGTACTGTGATGCAAATTGATCAGCTGAGAAGCCGCTTCAAGAACTGCCCCCCTTCCTAATAGATAATTTATAATAAATTCATAAGCCATTGTTTTATAAATAG
The DNA here is from genome assembly GCA_045105115.1 of Pseudomonadales bacterium. Taxonomy (GTDB): domain Bacteria; phylum Pseudomonadota; class Gammaproteobacteria; order Pseudomonadales; family JAUIET01; genus JAUIET01. Next base: position 24,331 of record JBGCDE010000196.1, read on the forward strand.
TATTCGATGTACTGATATCAAGTATCAGCTTGCGCTCATCTAATTTTACTCGACCAATGATTCAAAATCGGTAAACTGTCGCGCTCCGTTTGTGGCACTTACTGTGACCGCAAACGCGTTCCTGCGAATATGGTGGAGATAAATATGCAGATTGGAGTTCCAAAGGAATCCGCTGATGGAGAGCTGCGTTGCGCGGTTATTCCTCAGAATGCCAAGAAGTTGTGCGCAATGGGTGCCCAACTGGTCGTTGAGAGTGGACTCGGTGAGGCCGCCGGATTTTCAGATCAGGAATATACCGACGCAGGCGCTACCGTCAGCAAAGACAGGAACAAGCTGCTTGGCGAATCCGACGTTATTCTGCGACTGCGTAAGCCGGAAGCTGGCGAAATTAAAAAGCTTAAGAAAGGCTGCATACACGTAAGCTACCTGGACCCATACAACGAGCGCAAGCTGGTAGAAACCTTGAGCAAGGCTGGCATTAACGCGATCAGCATGGAAATGATTCCACGCACTACTCGCGCACAAAAAATGGACGCACTCAGCTCGCAAGCCAACCTTGCCGGCTACGTGATGGTTATTCTTGCGGCACGTCAATTAAACAAAATTCTTCCCATGATGATGACGCCGGCCGGTACCATTGCGCCCGCTAGAGTGTTTGTAATTGGTGCTGGTGTGGCCGGTTTGCAAGCTATCGCCACGGCAAAGCGTCTTGGTGCTCGAGTAGAAGCATTCGACACCCGCCCGGTAGTTGCTGAACAGGTTCGATCGCTGGGTGGCAAGTTCGTTGAAATCGATCTCGGCGAAACCGGTCAGACCAAAGACGGCTATGCCAAGGCACTTACCGAAGAACAACTGGACTTGCAGAAGCAGGGCCAGAAGAAAGTCATCGCGCAATCCGACATTGTGATCACAACAGCGCAATTGTTCGGTCGCAAAGCCCCAGTGATTGTCACAAAAGACATGATTGAAGCCATGCGCCCCGGCAGCGTGGTAGTTGATATGGCGGTGGAATCCGGCGGTAACGTAGAAGGCTCCAAGTTAGGCGAAATCGTCGACATAAACGGCGTGTCGGTTATCGGCATGGGTAACCTGCCCTCTGAAGCCTGTCGTAACGCCAGTGAAATGTACTCTTCAAACCTGTTCAATCTAGTCGATGAGTTTTGGGACAAGGAAGGCGACGCCGGCCTGGTTCTTAACCCAGACGACGACATTATCCAGGGCTGCCTGATTACCCGCGACGGTGAACTGGTCAACGAAGCCATCAAAAACCATTACGACGCATAAGGACACCCCTGATGGAAATCATCTATCTGACATTTATTCTGGTTCTGTCGATTTTTCTCGGCTTTGAACTGATCTCTAAAGTACCCGCCACGCTGCATACACCGCTAATGTCTGGCGCAAATGCCATTTCCGGTATCACTGTTGTTGGTGCCGTGCTGGCTGCAGGCGCTGACATGGGCGGCTTTGCCGAGTTATTAGCTGGCTTCGCCGTGATTACTGCCTCCGTAAACGTAGTTGGTGGCTATATGGTCACCAACAGGATGCTGTCTATGTTCAAGAAGAAAGACACGACAGGAGCCGCCAAATGAGCACTGATATTTTCATCAACCTGTCATACATCGTATCGGCAATACTGTTTATCTATGGCCTAAAGCAACTGGGTTCGCCCGACACGGCTCGCCAGGGCAATCTGCTGTCGGCTGTAGGTATGGCAATTGCCGTATTCGTCACTCTGTTTAGCACAGGCATTTTGAGTTATACCACCATCATTATTTGTATATTGATCGGTGGCGGTATCGGTGCTTACGCCGCACAAAAAGTTGAAATGACGTCCATGCCTGAAATGGTTGCACTGTTCAACGGTACTGGTGGTATCGCCAGCTTGCTGGTTGGCTGGGTTGCGTTATTTGGCGGTGGAGTTGATAGCTTTACAGCGTTCACCGTTGTCTTGTCGATCATTATTGGTGGTGTGACATTCACCGGTAGCTTAATTGCGTATGCAAAACTGAGCGAAAAAATGGATGGCAAACCCATCGTATTTGACGCACAGCGTGCCGTAAACGCGGCCATCATCGGTGCGATCGTATTGCTGGGTTATTTCTTCGTGCAAGACCCAAGCGCGACTTCAAGCACCTTGTGGTTGCTGATCATTCTTGCCTTTGTATTTGGCGTGATGGCTGTTATCCCAATCGGCGGTGCCGATATGCCAGTGGTTATTTCGCTGCTGAACAGCTACTCCGGATTGGCCGCATGTGCCGCCGGTTTCGCAATCGATAACAACCTTCTGATTGTTGCAGGTTCATTGGTAGGCTCAGCGGGTATCATCCTTACCAACATTATGTGTAAGGCAATGAACCGTTCTCTCGCTAACGTTCTGTTCTCGGGCTTCGGCGCGGTCAAGCATTCAACCAAAACCACCGAAGGCGAAGTTAAGCCTATCGTTGTGGAAGACGCCTACTTGATTCTTGAAGCCGCTAGCAACGTAATGTTTGTTCCTGGTTACGGCATGGCGGTTGCGCAAGCACAGCACGCTGTTCGTGAATTGACAGAATGTTTGGAAGACAATGGCGCGGAAGTTAGCTTTGCGATTCACCCGGTTGCAGGACGTATGCCTGGACACATGAACGTACTGTTGGCAGAAGCAAACGTTCCATACGATCAATTGATCGAAATGGACGAGGCGAATCCGAAAATGGACTTCGTTGATGTTGCGATCGTGATTGGCGCCAATGACGTTGTAAACCCTGCTGCAAACGAAGATGACACTAGCCCGATTTACGGCATGCCAGTTATTGAAGTGCCTCGCGCACGAACTGTATTCGTATTGAAGCGTGGCATGGCGGCTGGTTTCTCGGGTGTTGATAACCCATTGTTCTTTGGCGAAAACACTCGAATGTTGTTCGGTGATGCGAAAGCGTCGATTACAGGCTTGGTTGCAGAATTTAAAGGTTAACAAACATCTGCAGTCAACAAAATTAGCACTGAGGTGAAGGAACGAAGGCTAGCTTACAGGACCGTGTGAGAGAGGGACCTCGAACACGAGCCCCCATGGATGGGTTTACGGCGTGTCCTGTAAGCTAGCCTTCGTTACTTCACCGGTCTTCGTCAACTTTCGAATCCTTCGTTACTAAATTAGCACGATTTCAGGTCCACAGAATCACCTTCCTTAATGCATTTCAATTCAGCTGGTAGACACTCACTGGCTGGATTCGATCGAGACCGGCACAGAAACAACTAACCACTTGCTGGACACGCCGTGAACCCATCCATGGGGGCTTCCCTAAAGGACCTACTGTTGGCGTTGAAAAGGTCCCTCTTTTCAACGGTCCAGCAAGTGGTTAGTTGTTTCTGTACCTACGTGCTAAATTCTGGCTTAGCTGCTCTAAACATTCCGTCACTGGATAGCGATCGATATCTGCATTAGCTTAAGCACCGTTTTCAAAACGAGTTAAAGGTGCCCAATGTCCAAGGTAATGATCATCAGTTCCGACTGCCACGCCGGCGCATTACCCCACATCTATAACGACTATCTGCCCGAAAAATATCGTAACGACGCCGATCAATGGTGGGTGCAATACGCCAAAGAAATGGTCGTGCGCGCAGGGACATTTTTCGACCAGGAAATGGTTGATGAATTTAAAGCCGAATCGGGCGAAGCCGGTGTAGGAAGATACGATGCCGGCAATATGAGTCAGCTGGCCAGCATGAGCGACAAGCAGTTTCTGGATATGCTCAATGACGAAACCAACCCGTTTGCACCCCGTCAAGGCGAATACGATACCAAGATTCGAATACAGGAACTGGATGATGACGGCGTAGCCGGTGAGGTAGTATTTCCGCAAATGGCTCCATTTGGTGCTGGCCTGATGCAGTATCGCAATGAGATATCCGAAGACCAGAATCTGGCAGGCGTGCAAGCCTACAACCGTTGGCTTGCCGATTTATGCAGTGCCAACCCGGGCCGACATGCCGGCGTGGCACTGATCAATGTTGATAATATTGATGTCACCGTTGAAGAAATCAAATGGGCCAAGCAAGCCAATATGTTCGGCGGAGTACTTTTGCCAACCAGCACCGGACACCATCCTTTTTACCATCACCCACGCTATGAACCTATTTGGGACATCTGCGAAAAGCTGGATATGCCGATTCATACGCATTCTGGCTGGTCTCCCGATTATGGCGATGTGGAAAGTGCAACAGCCATGTATATATCCGAAGTGGATATGTGGGCGCAGCGGCCGTTCAAGGCATTACTTTGGTCTGGTGCTTTTGAGCGACACCCAAATCTCAAAATGGTCTTCACTGAAACCGGCTGCGCCTGGATTCTGGAAATGATCCGGGTCTTGAGCTTCAAGGCGGATAATCCCTTGTTTGCGCATTGGAAGAAAGGAATCACTAAATCGCCGATGGAGTACTTCCAGCAAAACTGCCATATTGGAGCGTCGTTCTTACCGCGCCACGAAGTGGGCTATCGCTACGACATTGGCCTGGATAAACTCATGTGGGGTTCTGATTACCCCCATATGGAGGGCACCTGGCCCAATACCATGGACTCGCTGCGCGATACCTTCGCCGAGGTGCCTGAGGCCGAAATTCATCAGATGATGGGTGAAAATGCCGCCAAGCTATTCGGCTTTGATGTGGCCCAAATGCGGCAGCTTGCCGAGCGAATCGGCCCGGAAATAAATGCTATAAAAATGCACGCTGCTTGAACGGTACACGGCGCTAGGCGTATACTCCAACCCATTGGTGGTGAATAAAAAACCTTAATACACGCACTGGGAGTGACACCTATGTCGATCGGCAGCCTCGCAAAGATAAAGCAGTTTTTTGGTACGCTGGAAGACAGCAAAGAAAAAGAAGACCTGTACAAAGAAATGCTGGTGATGACGCTGGCGCGCGCTACACGTGCAGATCTGGTCACAGATGACCGTGAGGTATCAAAAGTTCAGGACATTCTGTGTGCAACGCTGGGTGCTGATGTAAGCGCGAAAGATATTCGCGTTGCTGCGTCTTCAGAATTGTACGAAACCGCGCCCATCGAAAAGTACTTGGCCACAGTGGGTCCAAAAATCGACGCAGATCAACGTCAGGCGATTATTCGCGCACTGATTGATGTCTTTAAGGCTGATGGGCGGGTTAGTGATTCTGAATGTGACTTCTTCGACATGGTAGCTAGCTCACTGAAGCTTACCCCTGCTGAGTTAGCCGGTTTACGCTAACCAACTGGTTGAGAGCCAGGCACACGCCTAGCTCTCAACAAATGCCCTTTCAATAACGTACTCGCCGATGTTTCCATTACGGGTCTCAGTAAAACCCCGTTGTTCAAGCAAACCTGAGAACTCTTTTAACATCGCAGGACTGCCGCACAGCATGAAGCGGTCACTTTCCTTATCAGGTTGCGGTAGACCAGCGTCTTCGAATAAGCGACCACTATTGAGTAACTCCGTAAGACGACCTTTGTTCTTATAAGGTTCGCGGGTCACCGTGGGGTAGTAAATCAATTTGTCTTTGATCAAATCCCCCAGATACTCATCATTGGGCAATTCGTTCTGCAGATAGTCCGCATAAGCCAGTTCAGACACCTGGCGTACCCCATGAGCCAGCACAACTTGATCAAACTGCTCGTAGATTTCGGGGTCTTTGATGATGCTCAAAAACGGTGCCAAGCCCGTGCCGGTACCGATTAAATGAAGACGTTTGCCGGGTCGCAGGTTTTCTGTAATCAAAGAGCCAGTAGACTTGCGACCAATTAAAACGTCATCACCTACCTTAAGCTTCTGCAGGCGTGAGGTAAGCGGTCCATCAGGCACCTTGATGCTGAAAAACTCCAGCCCATCTTCATGATTAGCACTGGCAATGCTGTAGGCGCGAAGCACAGGCTTCTGGCTGCCGGGCAAACCCAACATAGTGAAATGACCATTGCGGAAGCGAAAACCACGATCTCTTGTTGTTCGAAAGCTGAACAAAGAGTCGTTCCAGTGATGTACTGCTGTCACTTGTTCGGTTTGTAATGCACTCATAAAACCTCCATTCGTTTCCGAAAGTCTAAACAGCAGCTTTATATATGTTAAATGGGTTTATAATATATCTTTAATCTGTTTTTTATATATAGGCTGATTTAGCCACGCTCACTGAAGGTATCTGCAATGCGATTTTCCATACGTCAGCTTGAAGTTTTCCTGTGCACTGCACGCACGGAGAACATCAGTCTCGCCGCAGAACAATTAGCCATGTCCCAGTCGGCCGCCAGCAATGCACTGAAAGACCTTGAGGGTCGTTATGGTGTGGAGCTATTCGACCGTATTGGAAAGCGGCTGCAGCTGAGCGATACGGGTCGAGCGTTGCGGCCAAGTGCGCAAAGCGTTTTGGATGCAGCTGAGCATTTGGACAATGCCCTCAACGGGCAACCGGGGCATACTCGTTTATCGGTTGGCGCTTCGCTCACGATTGGAAACTATCTGGCAGTAGACATCGTGGCAGCGCATTTGCAGCGCTTTCCATCCGCAGACGTTAAATTGCATGTGGCCAACACGGAACAAATTGCGCGCAGCATTCTCAATTTTGAGTTAGATATCGGTTTGATTGAAGGTGAAGTGCAAGATAAAAATCTCGAATGTATTCGCTGGCAGGACGACGAACTGCTGGTATTTGCCGCACCCACACATCCGCTTGCTGGCAAAGCCGGTTTGACAGATCAAGATTTGCTGACGGCCGCTTGGATACTCAGAGAACCGGGGTCAGGCACCCGACAAACCTTTGACCGTGCTATGGGCGGCTTGTTGCCAGATCTAAACGTGTTTATGCAGCTGGAACACACAGAGGCAATCAAGCGCGCCGTTGAGTCTAATCTGGGTTTGGGGTGCCTGTCGGCTATCAGTCTTGCACCGGCTCTTGCCAGAGGCGATATCTGCGTGCTTCCGGTGCCACACAGAGATATGCGCCGCCACTTTTACTTTGCCTTACACAAGCAACGAAAACGCGGCCAAGCCATCAATGATTGGATCGAAAGTTGCCGGCATTCAGCCCAACAAAATCTCTGAGATCTGGCTCTGCAATCGAAGCTAGAAACTGCTGCCAACTTCCTGGCCATGTAATTGGGTCGCCGTCTTTATCGAGATACCAACTATTACAACCGCCGCTAGACCATACTGATTGGCCAAGCTTTGCCTTAAGCCCAGCATTCCAGCGCGCCTGAGCGTCTGCAGTCGCTTCAATTCGACTCAAGGTATTGTTTCGCCACAGTTCTATGAGCTGCAACGCATAATCAGTTTGTGCCTCACTAATTGCAATCACCGAGTAATTGCCAATGGGTGAATTGGGGCCCAGCATCAGAAAAAAATTGGGAAAGCCTGGCAGGCATACTGAACGATACGCTTGCACTTTATCGCGCCAGACAGCGTTGATATCAATTCCATCTAGCCCTTTAAATTGGATTGGACGCATATAGGCAACGGGGTCAAAACCGGTGGCGTAAACAATCACGTCGACCTCGTGCAGGCGCTTATCTTTCGTTCGTATTCCGTCTGTTTCTATAGAGTCTATAGCCTCAGTAACAAGCTCAGCGTTATCACGCTGGATAGCGTCGTAAAATTCGGCATTCATCACCACGCGCTTACAACCAATTTGATAGTCTGGCGTTAACTTCGCAAGAAGCGCCGGATTTTTCACTGAGCTGTGCAGAAAGCGTCGAGCATTCCATGCCATCAGTCTTCGCAGTATTTTATGAAAGCGGCTCTGACTCGTTAATGCAGTGGTCGCTTTGTCGTACGCCCAAAGAATGCTCTTTTTAAGTGTGCGCATCTTTTTTGGCGACTGGCGAAACTTTGCCTTCTGCTGCTCGGTGTAAGCGGAACCTTCTAACTTGACTATCCACTGAGCCGTGCGCTGAAACACACTAACGTGCGCTTTGGACAAAGCGATCAATTTGGGAATTAGCTGTGTGGCACTTGACCCGGTACCCACCACAGCAATTCGCTTACCTTGCAAATCAACACTGTGATCCCAGCGCGCAGAATGAAATTGTTTTCCCGCGAACGAATCCTGACCGTCGTACCGCGGTACAAACGGATGGTGCAACATACCGGTGGCGGCAAATAAAATATCAACTGGCCAACTGTTACCGAGGTCACTCTCAACATACCACTTCTCATCTAGAAACGTCGCACTGACGATAGTTTCGTTAAAGTGGGTACATTCTTCTAGCGAAAAATCGGTGAACACCTTTTGGAAATAACGCTGAATTTCCTTACCAGGCGCTATAAAATCGCTCCATTCGGGATTCGGCGCAAACGAGTAAGTGTAGGCATGTGAGGGCACATCGCAGGCTACTCCGGGGTAGGTATTCTCACGCCAGGTGCCGCCAACCCTGTCACCTTTTTCAACAATGACAATATCCGTGATACCGGCCAGTCGGAGCTTAATAGCAACGCACAATCCGGTCATGCCTGCGCCTATGATAAGCACTGATGGATATCGTTGCGGCTCACTCACATTAGCGCCCTTTCAAATATGCCTCATAATTACGCAGATTAAAACGTCCGGACACCAACGTAAACAGCGCTAAGCCTACACCTAGTTGAACGCGCTTTGCGGCCATTTTTTCGTAGACGCGAATTGCCGGGCGATTAAGTGCATCCACAATGCTGAACATGTGCCTGGCGCCGTCTTCTGCTAACAAAGTACACAAATGTCGTCGCAATATTGGCATATGCCCTTTGCCACGAAAGCCATCGAACGTGAAGGCTGCATAGATATAGGCTTCGTTTTCCTGCAAATCGATGGATTCAAAAATAAGATTGGCCTTTGCCCTGCTAGCCCAACAGCAACAAGTTAAGTCTTCACCTTGAAACATTGCCAGGCAGCGGTCACCCAGTGCGAAGCGGTCTGCAATCCACCCATCCGTTAAATACGCTACGCGTGTAGCCACCAAAACACCGATATCATTAATAGTTAACTCTCGTATTTCACAACCAGCCGGCACCAACAGCTCTACCTTATCGTCTGCTTGCTCACGCATCACATAGTAAGGAAACACAACAATACCGATCCGTCGCAAGCCATCTGTTACTAGACGCAACGGACTATTATGACGAAATTTGTTACGCAAATGCGCTAGATAACCAGCCACAACACTTCCTGAAAATGAACAATCCTGTGCGTACCTTACAGGCAATGTCATGTTAAGTACGAATAATTCCGTTACCATACATAAACGAATTTACACTTTAGGAAATACCGTGAGCGCATGCCCTTTTGACAACCCATTAGATCCAAATGCCTATGGCAACGGTATGCCTTATGACGAGCTAAAAAAGCTTCGCGATCGTGGTCCATTAGTACATTTCGACGACCCCTTCAATGGCGTTCCTTTCTGGATGGTTACACAGCGCGAAGAATGCGACTTCATTTCAAAAAACCCGAAGCTGTTCTCCTCATATGAGCGGCTTGCACACGCTGGTGAACAAGACCAGGAAGGCCTGGAAAACAGCAGACTTGTTTTTCTGAACATGGACCCACCCGAGCAAATGAAGCACCGCCGCATTGTTCGCGAGGTATTCACACCCGGTGCGGTCAACAGTTATGAGCCCCGCTTTCGAGAAATAGCCAAGCAAGTGGTTGATGCGGTTGCATCACGCGGTGAGTGTGAGTTTGTCCGTGAAGTGGCCGCAGAACTGCCGCTTATTGCGATACTGGAAATGGTCGATGTACCGGCTAGTGAGCGGCAGCAATTTTTCGAATGGACCAATCTGATGTTTTTCTCAGACGATCCAGACAGCGACACCGGTCAGCCGGAAGCAAAGCAGGCATCGATTGAGATGATTATGTACGCGCTGGACCTGGCGGCGAAGCATAAGCAAAATCCTAAGGACAATCTGCTTGGAAAATTGGTTGATGGCAAGGTGGATGGCGAGCCATTGTCAGACGGTGAGTTTGGCATGGTGTTCCTAACGCTGATCACTGCGGGCAATGACAGTACGCGTACAGCAATTTCGCAGGGCATGCGTTTGCTAATGGAAAATCCTGATCAGATTGATTACCTTCTGGAAAACCCGGACAAAATCGAAAATGCGGTTGAAGAAATTCTTCGCTACAACACATCATTTATTACTATGCGCCGAATGGCGATGGAAGATGTAGAGTTGGCCGGTGAAACAATAAAGAAAGGCGATAAAGTAATTCTTCACTATCACACGATCAATCACGATGAGTCTGTGTTTGGTGACGATGCTACGGTGTTTGATGTGCGTCGCGCCGAACGTATGCCCTCTCTCTATAAGGAACACAGGGCCTTTGGTGTTGGTCAGCATTTCTGCCTTGGTACTCACCTTGCCCGCCTTGAAATCAAAATTATGCTTGAGGAAATTCTTCCTCGCTTACGTAATCCTAAGTTCAAACAAGAGCCGAACTATATTAAGTCGTTTTTTGTGAATGGGATGCATGATATGCATATTACTTTTGATACTGAGAGTAGCTAGTTTTTTGCAAGCTGAACGTTCTGACTTCGTAGTGGCGAGATATGGGCTAGGGTTACCAAAACCCGCCGTAAACCCATCCATGGGGGCTTGTGTTCGAGGTCCCTCTCTCTCACAGTTTTGGTAACCCTAGCCCATACCTCGCTTTACATCCTGCCAAACCCAAATCTGAGCAACTGGATGTGTCAGTTGGCACGAGGTGCAGCGACTCTTAGCCGCGCGCTAGACCATTGAAAAGAGGGACCTTTTCAATGCCAAAAGTAGGTCCCTTAGGGAAGCCCCCATGGATGGGTT
>JBGCDE010000197.1:0-7702 GCA_045105115.1 Pseudomonadales bacterium
AATGCACCTCTAGCACGCAAATCCTCAACAACAGTTTTGTTGTGGACAACCTCGTGGCGAACATAGATAGGCGCACCAAACAAATCCAAGGCGCGATTCACAATTTCAATTGCTCTATCAACGCCCGCACAAAACCCACGCGGGTTGGCAAGATTCAATGTCATTTTATTTGCCATACTAATTCTACCTGCGCCTGTAAGCTTCTGAATTAATCTGCAACATTAGCTTCAACTGAATGAATGTGCACATCGAACTGAATAACCTTACCCGCCAGTGGATGATTAAAGTCAATCAGCACACGGTCTGCTTCAACCGACTTAACAACGCCAGGTCGCTCGCCGGATGGGTCAGCGAAAGAAATAACCAATCCAGGCTCTAGATCGTATTCGCTTAACGCAGATTTTTGAAAACTGTGCTCTCTATCTTCTTGCCATTCGCCAAATGCGTTCTCCGGTGTCAAGGTAATGGATGCCTTATCACCGCTGCTCAAGCCCAATAGAGCACGTTCGAAACCAGGCAGTAAACTGCCGTCACCATAGGTGAACTCACAGGCTGTTTGGTCCATATTGCTATCAATTTCTGATCCGTCTTCCAGACTAAGCGCGAAGTTCAATCGGATCTTGCTACTTGATGTAATCAATCATTCACCTCCGCATCTGCAGATCTCGCCTGCGAACCAAAAAACATATCTAGTATCATCAACACCGCGCCCACGCTAATTGCTGAGTCTGCGATATTGAATGCTGGAAAATAACGGCCCGCATAGTGAAAAGAGATAAAATCAACTACATAACCTAGGGTAACCCTGTCGTATAGGTTACCAATCGCGCCGCCTAGAATTAAGGCTAAACTCAGCGCAAGCAACTTTTCATTGCGTTGCAGCCTGAACAACCAGACCAACAACACAGCACTAACGACGGCAGAAATCACTGTAAAAAACCAACGCTGCCAGCCACCGGCATCGCTTAAAAAGCTAAATGCGGCACCCGGATTATGCAACAGAGTGAAATTGAGTATCGGCAATATTTCAACAGGTCTTGCGTACTGTAACTGACTACTGGCCAGGTTCTTGGTCCAAATATCCAGTAGGAAAATGACGACGCTAAGCACTAGCCAAAGACTATTTCGTTTATACACTTCCATCAGAATTTACTACGCATACTGTCTAAGTTCACCATCACCGGCAATGTTCTCTACGCAACGTGCACACAAATCGACATACTCACTATTGCTGCCAACATCAGCACGATAATGCCAACACCGACCGCACTTACTTTCAGCGCTAGCTACAACGCGTAGTTTTAATGCACTATTTTCAGTATCAACCGCATCCTCAGGTGCCGCATCCAACATGTGCAAATCTGCAGCAGAGCTAATCAACACATAACGCAATTCGTTGCCAAGCGTTGATAGTTGCGCGTGCAACTCTGGTGAGCAATAAAGGCTAACTTCGCAACTCAGTGAGGCCCCTACATTATTGGCGGCACGCTGGTTTTCCATTTCCTTGTTAACAGCGGTCTTAACCGCCATCACATCAGACCAAAACTCGTCGCTCTTACCTTGCTCGCTCACTGGCAATTCATGCCATTGCTCGGTAAATACAGTCTCACCTCTTGAACCTGGCAAATGCTCCCAGGCTTCATCGGCGGTAAAGCTAAGGATGGGCGCGATCCAGCGCACCATGGCCTCTGCCACGTGGTAAAGCGCAGTTTGAGCCGAACGCCGGCCCAAGGAATCAGCCTGCATTGTGTACTGGCGATCCTTAATCACATCCAGATAAAAGCCCCCCAAATCAGATATGCAGAAGTTATGCAGCTTCTGATAGATCTGATGAAACTGATAACTGGAATATGCGTCGGCAATTTCCTGTTGCAGCTTTGCAGCACGCGCCAATACCCACTGATCCAGTGCCAGCATTGATTCAGGTGCTACCGAATGTTGCTCAGGTTCAAAACCGTTTAAGTTAGACAATAAAAACCTGAGCGTATTTCGAATACGCCTGTAAGAATCAGCGGTTCGCTTGAAGATCTCGTCACTGACAGTCATTTCATCACGATAATCAGTGGCTGCCACCCAAAGTCGCAATACATCAGCGCCCAAAGTCTGCATGATTTTCTGCGGCGCAATGACATTGCCCAATGACTTGGACATTTTTCTGCCTTCCGGATCTACCGTGAAACCGTGGGTCATCGCAGCTTTGTAGGGCGCAATATCATTGATAGCAACAGACGTCAGCAGTGACGACTGAAACCAGCCGCGGTGCTGATCTGATCCTTCAAGATACATATCGGCGGGTACGTCCAAGTCTCCGACCCGACGCAATACAGCCTCATGAGACACACCCGAATCAAACCAGACGTCCAGAGTGTCAGTCACTTTCTCAAAATCGGCGGCTTCGTCGCCAAGCACGGACTCTGCGTCCAAAGAGAACCAGGCTTCAATACCCTCTTTCTCCACCAACTGCGCCACGGTCTCAATCAGTTCCGGAGTGCGCGGATGTAAGTCAGCTGTTTGTTTATGCACGAATAGAGCAATTGGAACGCCCCAGGTTCTCTGTCTGGAGATACACCAGTCAGGCCTGTCTTCCAGCATCGCTTTGATACGACCTTTGCCCCAGCCCGGTAACCATTCAACTGTGTCGACAGCCGCATCAACTTTATCCAATAGCTGGTTTTTTTGCATACCAACAAACCACTGTGGTGTGGCTCTGAAAATCAGCGGTGTTTTATGCCGCCAGCAATGCGGATAACTGTGCTCGAAGCTCTCGAAATGCATTAGCCGATTGTGTTCTTGCAAACTGTCTACTACTACCTGGTTTGCCTTCATCACATGTAATCCGGCAACAATTTCAGTATCAGCCAGAAATACCCCGTTTGCGCCAACCGGATTAATAATCTCTATGTCGTAGCGTTGGCAAACAGAAAAATCGTCGGCACCGTGCGCGGGTGCGGTGTGTACGGCACCCGTACCAGCGTCGGTTGTTACATGCTCGCCTAATATGAGCTGCGATGTTCGGTCATACAAAGGGTGTTTAAGGGCAATACCTTCCAGCGTCGATCCTTTTGTACGAGCTATAACGTCATACTCATCAATGGCTGCGCGTTTTAGTACGGCCTCAATCAGCTCTTCGGCTAAAACAGCCACCACCGACTCGCCATTGCGTTGGATTTTTATAGCGGCATAGTCAATGTCTGGATGCACAGCAACCGCCATGTTCGCAGGAATAGTCCAGGGAGTGGTTGTCCAGATAACGACAGACCAAGTCTGCTCACCTTCTGTCGATTGCTCAAATGCGTTCGCAAGGTCTGCGGAGTTCACTGCATCAAAATACACGTCAATCGAAGGCGACTGCTTATCCATGTATTCCACTTCAGCTTCTGCCAGCGCTGAACCACAATCGGTACACCAATGAACGGGTTTAAAGCCTTTAACAACATGCCCGTTACTAACAATTTTACCCAGTGCACGAATCTGATCCGCCTCGTAGCCAAAATTCATTGTTAGATAGGGATTATCCCAATCACCAACAACACCAAGTCGCTGGAAATCAGTTCTCTGTTTATTGACCTGAGCTTGTGCGTATTCACGGCACTTAACTCGAAACGCCGCCGCATCGATTTTGACACCCGGCTTGCCTACTTTCTTCTCCACATTGAGTTCAATAGGCAAACCATGGCAATCCCAACCGGGTACGTAAGGCGAGTCATAGCCATCCATGAAACGCGACTTAACAATAATATCTTTTAGAATTTTATTAACCGAATGGCCAATATGGATTTCGCCGTTTGCGTAGGGAGGACCATCATGAAGTATGTATTTAGGGCGCCCGCTCGCAGCCTCGCGCATGGCCTGATACAAGCCATTGGTCTGCCAGCGTTCCAACATCTTGGGCTCGCGATTGGCTAAATTTGCCTTCATAGGAAACGCCGTATTGGGCAAATTCAGCGTGGCTTTGTAGTCTTTCGTATCAGTCATTGTGTAATCGTTGGTCGTTGCAGGCCGAAAAATGCATAGGCCTGATCAATATCATTGTGAATTTGTGTTTTCAGCGCATCTATCGATGGAAACTTCTGTTCTTCGCGCAATCGTTTACGAAAACGAATGTGCAAGGTTTTGCCATACAGTGAACCGCTGAAGTTAAGCAGGTGCACCTCAAGAATGGCCTTACATAGGTCTCCGATGGTAGGTCGGGTACCCACATTGGCGGCACCAAAATACACTTCATCTCCTATGCCACGCACTTCCACAGCATAAACGCCAGAAAGCGCTGCGCGATAGCGGTGCAATTCCATATTCGCTGTCGGCACACCGATGGAACGACCCAATTGCTGGCCGTACACTACCTTGCCCGATATTTGATAGGGTCTGCCTAACAATTCTTCGGCCAATTCAAACTCGTCATCTAACAATGCTTGACGGATGCGTGTACTGGATACCCTGGCATCGTCTATCTGGAAGGTATCACTGGCCTGAACCTGAAAACCATGAATTTCGCCCAGCTGCTGCAGCAAGGTAAAATCGCCTTGACGCTCATGTCCAAACCTAAGATCGTCGCCAACAACCATGTATTTGACGCCGAGCTTGCCTACGAAGATATCTTCAATAAAATCTCTGGCCGGAATCTGACTCAAGGACTGTGTAAACCGTATTCGCAGTACTCGATCCAGGCCTACCTCTTTCAATGCCAAACATTTCTCACGGAAGCTCATCAATCGTGGTGGCGCTTCAGCCGGCGCGAAATACTCCCTGGGAAGCGGTTCCAGCACAATAATGGTAGATGGCAGCGACAATTCCTTCGCTTTGCTGATCAGGCCCTGCAGTACCTTCTGGTGGCCCAGATGCACACCGTCAAACGCGCCAATGGTAAGCACGCATGGGCAATGTCTGGGCCGAATATTGTGCAGTCCGCGTATAAGTTCCAAAACCGCTGCCAAGTGTTAAAAACAGGGCATTATATATGAGTCACCGGCTTCTGCAGCGACCTATCAACATAAACTAGTGTGATCATTGGCGGCTAAAGTGCCGCAATCTGCCACCGAACAGCACTAACAGGGCAAGATATAGCAACACTCCTCCACCAGCGAGCACCAACGAACGGATAGCGCGCTCAAGACTGCTCAGTTCAAGCCACAATGCGTGATCACCACGGGTAACAATCAAAGTTGCTGTCATCAAGGCCGCTGCCAGAGATACGCGAACGCACACCAGCATAAATCCCGGCTGCCACTGTAGTACGGATTTCTTCAACAAGCCTGTTAACAAAGCGCCGGCATTGTAATAAGCGGCCACAGCCGTTGCCAGTGCCAGACCAACGTGGCCAATATTGAAGTAGAAGTACAGTGGCAACACGAACAGAAGGTTGAGAAACATATTCACGATCATCGCTCGAACCGCTATTCGAACCGGTGTCTTCATGTCTTGCTGGGCATAGTAGCCTGTCGCCAGCACTTTGATCAGCATGAAGGCCAGCAAACCCAAGGCATAGGCCTTCATGCTGTAGCTCGCCATGATAACGTCTCTGACGGTCATTTTTCCTGATTCGAACAAGGTCATTGTCATCAGCAACGGTTCGGCGAGCACCAACAATGCCAAAGTGGCAGGCACTGCGATCAACAGCACCATTCGAATACTCCAATCCAGCGTTGCTGAAAAGTTGCTGTCACCTTCGCCTGAATGCTGGCGAGACAAAGCCGGCAGAATGACGGTCGCAATCGCAACACCGAAAACACCCAAAGGCAACTCTGCAAGCCGGTCCGAGTAGAACAACCATGCCACACTGCCCGCAGGCAGAAACGAGGCCAGAATAGTATCCAGCGCCAGATTGATTTGGGATACGGAAACGCCGAACAGAGCTGGCACCATCAAGCGCATGATGCGCTGCACACCTTCGTGTTGCCAATACACAGTGGGCCTGGGCATTAAGCCCAGACGACTCAAAAATGGCAGCTGCAGTAGCAATTGCAGAATACCTGCGACAATCACTGCCCAGGCAATCGCGAAAACCGGCTCAGCAAAGTAATCAGCAAACACCAACGCGCCGCAAATCAAACTGATGTTCAGAAGCACTGGTGTAAATGCAGGCACAACAAAACGGCTATAGCTGTTGAGCACTGCGCCCGCAAAACCGGTAAGTGATATCAGAAGCAGATAGGGAAAGGTAATGCGCAACAACTGTTCTGTCAGTGCAAATTTCTCTGGGTCGTCAATAAAGCCAGGAGCAAATATCATGGTGACAACAGGTGCCGCCAATACCGTAATTCCGCATGTAATGACCAGCACTAAGCCCAAACACCCAGCTACGCAATTGATCAGACGCTTAACGTCTTCAAGAGAGCGCTGCGTGCGATACTCTGACAGAACCGGCACAAATGCCTGAGAAAAAGCGCCTTCAGCAAATAAACGTCTTAGAAACTGAGGTACCTTGAACGCGATAAAAAAAGCATCTGCGTTCGCGCTGGCTCCTACAGTGATGGCGAACACAATATCCCTGCACAAACCAAGCACTCGCGAAAGCATGGTCATGCAGCCCACCAACAAACTGGACTTCAGCAAACCTGGTGGTTTTTGTTGTGGGGTATTTTGCGCCAGTTCAGCGCCCTGCGTGGGCGATTCGGACATTATTGCTTAAGGCGGCCACCTGTGTACCAGGCCACCTCTCGCGCACTACGATCGACCTGGTCCACTACATCAAGGACCAGTGCAAACAGTGCCATTCGCAACAACACGCCATTATCCGTTTGCCGGAAGATGGCCAAATTGGGATTTTCGTTCAAATCGTTATCCAACTCATTTGCACCGGCACGCGAATCGCGTGGCAAAGGATGCATGATGACGGTATTTGGTTCACAGTACTGAGTATAGATGGCCTGATTAAGTCGATAACGTCCACGGTATAAATTGGCTTCATCGCGGGAGGCAAAGCGTTCTTCCTGAATTCGAGTGGAATAGGTGATATCCACCTTCGCTATAGACTCTTCCAATTGATCGGTCTCAACCACTTTATGGCCGGCAGATTGCAGCTGATCTACGTATTGCGCTGGCATTTTCAGCTCTTCCGGCGAGACCAGCGTTACCTGTACCCGTTTGAACAGCGTCAATAATTTACAGATTGAGTGAACCGTACGGCCGTATTTAAGATCGCCTATTAGTGCTATTCGAAAGTCATCCAGTGAACGGCCATTGGCGGCCAGTTCTTTTTTGATCGTGTAAAGATCAAGCAATGCCTGACTGGGATGCTCGTTGTCGCCGTCACCGCCATTCAGTACCGGAACACGGCTGGCTGTGGCAAACTCGGACACCGAGCCGGCTTGCGGGTGGCGCATTACAATCACGTCGCTATAGCCACTCAAAACGCGTGCGGTGTCATACAGTGACTCGCCTTTTGCAATGGCCGAATTTTCTACACCGGTAGTTTCACGCACCTCACCACCCAACAAGTTGAACGCACTGCCAAAACTGACCCGTGTTCGTGTACTGGGCTCAAAGAACATGTTGCCGAGAATAGCGCCGTCTAGGACCTTGGTAAGCTTACGCCTCTGTGCATAGGGCTCCATGGAGTCGGCAACGGTAAAAATGCGATCGATATCGTCCCGGTCAAACTGATCGATACTGAGAATGTGTCCGCCAGGGAATTCCAAGGTAAGCGCCTTATGTGATGCAGATGTCGGGGCGAATGCTACCGTGCAGCCGAGTATCAAACAAG
>JBGCDE010000198.1:0-10298 GCA_045105115.1 Pseudomonadales bacterium
GCCTTCAATCTCGTACTCATCAGTTTCTTCATTGTGCTTGGCAGGAACGTCGAGGCCCACACGATTCGCAAACTCGGTAGCCGAACGCAGCCACTTCTCGCGCATGGTGTCGTTGGTCCACTCTCTGACCTTATAGATTAACTGGTCTGGGTGACCTTTAAGATGATCAGGGCGGCCGTACCAGTGGTAGCCCCATGGGAAAATCCAGCGCACAGCATCGTCCACCAGCTTCTTGGTTTCTTCAGTTTGATTAAAATAGTACTCAGTCCACATTGCGCCATGGCGAAAATGGTAGGCCTCTTCAAAGTTAACCTTCTTCAAGGTACGACGGTACGGCGCGAAGCTGCAATGTAACTCCAGGTCCCATGTGGTGAAACGACCGGCGCGGTCCAGAAAGGCTTGCGAAACAACAAATTCTGCGTAGTTGCGAACCGGAAACTCCATAATCGGCAACGACCAATACTTTTGCGGGTCGGCTTCAAAGGCCAGTTTTTGCATGTCGACACCAAAGCGCTCGTAGAGCATGCCTTGTTGGTGTGCGTGGCCTACTTCGTCCTGAATAGTGCCGCAAATTGCCACCTTGGCGCCAATATCAGGCGCTACCTTATAGGCGGTGTAGGCCCAGGTGAGTACGGTTACCTCACTCTGCGCGGCAATTTCCAAAGTACGCTGAAGAATGGCCCTATAGCGCGGTGTGAGTTCGTCCATATCCTCGATCAGCTCGCCTGCTTGAATGCGCGCTAATAAGGCCTCTTCAGCTTGATCAGCGGCACTGAGCGCTTCGCTGCCTGTGTTTTGCATGGGCATATCTCCGTGTGATACTTACATACATACTATACAGTATGTAAATGTTGTCAATATTTGTGCGACTGCGTTTCTACTAGCACTGTTCAGTTAATCTGCCTCTCGCCGGCGCCCCAGTAGTGCGCTCGCAAGGCTTTTTTGTCGGTTTTACCAAGCGCCGTCAGAGGAAGTTTTTCAACAAATTCAATCACTTTCGGAGACTGCACTGAACCTTTACGCTGCTTTACCAACTCCTTAAGTTCAACGTCTGTCGCGGTCTCTCCGGGACGCAAAATCACCATTGCAGCTACTTTCTCACCCCATTTTTCATCAGGAATGCCAATCACCGCGCTCATCGCTACGGCTGGATGTGAGCCAAGCACGTCTTCCACTTCTTTGGGGTACACGTTAAATCCACCGCTGATGATCATGTCTTTGGCTCGATCAACCAGGTAATAGAAACCTTCGTCATCCTGATAAGCCAGATCACCCGTATGCAACCAATCACCGCGCAGGGTTTCGGCGGTTTCTTCAGGCTTATTCCAATAGCCACGCATCACGGCCGCTCCTCGCACACATACTTCACCGATTTCACCTTGAGGTACCGGCTCGCCCTCGTCGTTTAGCAAAGACATAACAATCCCCGCCGGTGGGCGACCGCAGGACGACAAGCGTTGCGGATGCTCTAGCGAATGTTCCTCTTTACGCATCATCGTTAGATGAATACATTCGGTTTGCCCATAACATTGCATCAGCACTGGTCCAAACAAACTCAGCGCTTCACGCAAACGTGTGGGCGACATCGGTGCCGAGGCATAAATGATGGACTCGAGACTGCTCAGGTCTGAATCGCGCGTGCGAGGAAGATCGAGCAAGGCATAAATCATCGTGGGTACTAGAAACAACGTGTTGATGCCTTCAGATTCTATAAGGTTCAGCACCTTGTCAGGATCGAAACCAGCCAGCAGGTAGACCTTGCCACCATTTAGAAATGTTGGGATTAACAGGAACCCAGCCGCGTGACTGATCGGTGAGGACGCCAGATAACGAATGTCGTCCGGCCATTGCCATTCGCCTAGAGAAATAAGGCTTTTGGCCGCCATCGCACCTTGCGTCAAGATCACGCCTTTAGGCTTTCCAGTGGTTCCACCGGTATAGGTCAACCAGGCGATATCGTCGCAAGTAGGCTGATAGTCAATTATTACTGGCGAACACAACTCTGCTTGCGCAATGACGTTGTCACCGAAATCAGCATCGCCCAGGGTAAATAGCGTAATCTTGGAATCCATTCCGGATTGTAACTCGCGCCCACGATCAGCAAAGAACGGCACGTCGACCACCACGGCTGCAATGTTAGCATCATTAATTATGTACAGCTGATCGTCCAGCGAGCCCATCGGGTGAAGGGGTGTATAACGAATACCGCTGGCCAGGCAGGCTGACATTAATACGTAGGTATCAACCCGGTTAGCGGCCAACTGGGCAACGCCATCTCCTGCCTGGAGACCAGCCGCTTTTAGCGCTTGCGCAAACTGCCAGATGCGTTGTTCCAAATCTGCATAGCTGAGTGCCAAACCGCAGGCATCAACAATTGCATCACGCTCAGGCCAGCGTCGTAAGCCTTGCAGTATCAAGTCTATGTAAGTGCTGCCTTGGTGCAGTCGACTTTGAGCCATCACGAATTATCAGTTTGCCAAGAATCAGGAAGCACTTTAGCGCACTAGCCCTTAGCATCATGGTTAAAACAGGCAAGACTCTGGTCGCACAACACGCACATTCAAGATTATTGTGTCTATGCGCTAAACCTTGGAAATTTGTTGCCGATAATCGTTCGGCGACACGCCAGTCCATTTTTTAAACGCGCGGGAAAAATTGGCCGTATCGGAAAAGCCGATCAGATAAGCAATTTCATAGATCGGTAACTCTTGTCGAAAATATTGATCTGCCAAGGTATGGCGGGTGTCATCCAGCACTTCACGAAAGGTTGTGCCCGATTGTTCCAGCTTGTTGTACAAGGTGCGCGTACTCATGTTCAGTGCACTTGCAACTTGCTCCTTGCTGGACACGCCCGACGGTAACAGCCATACCAACTCCTTACGAACTCGTGCCGGAAAATCAATGCGATCAATTTTTTTCAAATACTCTACGGTGAGCTGTTCATACATTTCACTCAGCACAGGGTTAGCGCTGGGTAGCTTACGCGCAACATCCTCCACCGGCAGCAAAATCTCTGTGTATGGCGCGTCGAATGTGACCTTGCAACCAAAAAAACGCTCGTACTCCCCGGCCTCTTCGCCCGGATGAGAACGACGGAGCGCAACTTCTTTTGGCTCATAGTGGTCGTGCAGGGCCACGCGGATGATCTTCACCACGATTGACGCGATGCCATCCTCACGAACAGGTGAGAATTCGACTGGATTCACATGGACAGCGCGCAGCCTGTAACAGTCGTCCTGTACATCAACCACCATTTCGTCATTGGTTGTCACTAATCGATAATATTTAGCCAGGCGATCCAGAAAGCCACCCAGGGTTTCGCTGCAATACATCGCGATGCCGAGCGAATAAAAGGTTGTTGGGTGGATGAATTTCGCCATTGTTAGGCCAAATACAGGATCATTTGACGCCAGTTCGACCTGCTCTAACAATAGATGGAATACCTCGGAGGGCATACGCACGCTTGGATCGCGCAAAGTGTTCAGATCAACGCCGGCACGATCGAACAGTGGCGCAGGATCTATTCCCTCCGCCTCAAGCGTTTGTGCTATCAACCAGCCAAGAGGGCCAATGGTTGAAAAACCGGCTGTTAGCATACGGACATGATCCTCAGCGAAGAAACTTGACGATTAGTTTGCCCGAATTGACAAGCAAGATGCAAGCTCTAGTAACTTGCTTGGCCACGATTATGGTGTACCGGGACGGAACACCAGATACACGCCTCTGGTTAGCAGAGGTACGACAAATACGACAACAAAGCTCATCGCCAATACGCTGTAACCTGTAATAATTAAGGCCACAATCCCCATGCTGCTCAATAACATACTGGCAACAACCATTCCTACTGCCACTAAGCCGTGGCCGAGATGGCTCAAGGGTTCGCCGTGCTGTTGAATACGCCAAGCATCCATACGCTCCAAAAAGCCTTGCAACATACCTACACCAGTCTGCGCGATCAGCACAAACAGAACTATCACGTAAACGTTCAAAAACGTGGGGGTCGCGACGTGGTCAATTAGCCAATAGGTGGGTAACTGCTGCTCACCAATACTGGGCCAGGCACTCATAAACGCGAAGTGGAAAACCGCACCTGGAATGATTGCAATCAGCGCAGCAACGCTGCTTGCCAACAAGCATTGCCTTCGTGATTCGAGGCCCCGCCCACAATACAACAACAATGGGATATACCCGCCATTAACCAACGCGTATTGAACGCCGCCCTGCCAGGCATTCCAGCGAAGCTGGTCGCCGCGGAAATTCTCGGCGATTGTTTCGGTATGCCCATCTGACAACACGACCAGCAGCGCTACCAAAAGAAGAAATAAGGCGCTAACCGAAAAAATCATGCTTTTCTCGACCAATTGGCGACCCTGGTAATTCAAAACGAAGATGATAAGTAGTAAAAACAGGCTGCCTGTCCAGGCCGGTAAACCAAACCGAGTGTCAGTGATGGCGCCGGCCGCCGTGACGCAGATTGCAAGTGCGATCACCATGCCAATTAATATGACAATCTCATACAACACCCATGCTCGACCCAGCAAGGGTTTAAAAAAGCCGCGGTACTCGTATTGCTGAAATCGACGCGAAATTTCAAAGCAAAGAAACAATAAAACCGCGTAGGTAATTGCGACTGAGGCGAGGGCCAGTACACCGCTTCTTGGCCCATGCTGGCTGACAAATTCCATAACCTCGCGGCCGGTGCCATAGGAACCGCCGAACAGGACCGACAGAAACACGGCCGATGGAATAACCAGGACACGGAATGCAAACGATGAGAACATAGCCAGACTCGTTATTGTAGCTTATGGGTATAGCCTATCAATTTACGACGCAGCTACAATGTCGATAGAGGTAACAGTCTGGTCAGCTGAATTATTGATCGGGTATCCCAGTACGACGGCTGATCTACTCAAATTGACAAGCAGCCATCCCTTGGCGCGATTGATAATGGTTACATAACTAAACAACCGTTCTGGAGGGTTTATGTCGAAATCGTCTGACACACGAATGCCACGCGCCCTGCGTAATTGTCACAGCATTGCTGACTTGCGCAAGCGGGCTAAAAGGCGCCTGCCATACCCTATCTTTGACCATATTGAAGGGGGTTCCGACGACGAAGTGACCCTAAGCGCCAATACCGAAGCCTTCCAACAGTATTCGCTGATGCCACGCTATTGCAGCGGTGTTGAAAGCGTGGACGCTTCCACTACAGTGCTCGGGCAGAAAATCGACTGGCCCTACTTTGTTGGCCCCGCCGGTGGTTTGCGATACCTGCATCATCATGGTGAGATTGGCGTTGCTAAAGCGGCACACAAACTTGGCACGGCCTACGCGATGTCGGGCTGGACCACAACCACTCCAGAGGACGTAGCAGCTGCCAGCGATGGCCCACGATTTTTTCAACTGCAGCCCTGCCGTTCCCGCGAGGTTATGGTTGATATGCTTGCGCTGGCCAAAAACAACGGCTACACCGCGCTTATATTAACCGTGGACAACCCCATTCACGGTAATCGAGAACGCGATGCAAAAAGCGGTTTTGGTGTGCCCCCTAAATTTTCGTTGCCGGCAATGTTGTCTATTGCCAGCCGCCCGCTGTGGGGCATTCGCATGCTACCGATGCCAGGCTTTGGACTGTACGACAAGTACATGGATTCGCCGGAACGCGATATGAACTGGCTAGCTAATCAACTAATAACCAATATCACTTGGGACGACGTTGCATGGATTCGCAAGCGATGGGATGGTCCATTCGCGATAAAAGGCATTCTTGCCATCGAGGATATGTATGCAGCGGTGGATGCTGGCGTGTCGGCAGTGATTTTATCGAACCAGGGCGCGCGGCATTTTGATACTGCGCCGTCAACGCTGGAGATGCTGCCCGAGGTAGTAGACGCGATAGGCGATAAAGTGGAAGTTATTTTTGACAGCGGAATTCGACGCGGTACTGACATTCTAAAAGCCATTGCCCTGGGCGCCAAAGCCTGTACGGGCTCAAGATTGTATTGTTATGGTTTGGCAGCCGGGGGGCAGGCGGGGGTAGAGCGTGCCTTAAGCCTGCTTCGCGCCGAAGTCGAACGTGACATGATTTTTATCGGCGCGGCCAAGTTGGATCAAGTAAACAGCAGTAGCATTCGGAAAAAGAAGGGGTAAAGTGATGAGTGATGATCGTATTTGTCAGAAACTGGAGCAATTGGGGTTGGTACTACCAGCACCGATGCAATTGCCGCCAGGTATGGTTGCTAAATTTCCCATGGTGCGGGTCATTGGACAACGCGCCTTAGTATCCGGGCACGGGCCATTAAATGCCGACGGCACTATTGCCCAACCCCTTGGCAAGGTTGGCACCGATCTCGATATTGAACAGGCCGTTCATGCCGCTCAATTAACAACTCTGGCAATTTTAAGCAGCCTCAAGGCTGAGCTAGGTTCATTAAATCGCATCACAGCCTGGGGACGTGTAATGGGCATGGTCAATGCAGCCCCAGGTTTTAACAAACTAACACCTGTGATTGACGGCTTCAGCGACTTAATTAACGAACTGTTTCCAGCTGACGTAGCTCCACACTCACGTGCAGCAGTGGGTATGGCAGAATTGCCGATGGGGCTCCCTGTAGAAATAGAAGCCGAAGTGTATTTCGAATAATGTTTACTAAGGTGCTCATCAAGAACAGGGAAGATTTCGAAGCGCGCGAGGGTCAAACCTTGTTTCTATCTGAACCTGTGTTGGCTAGTAAAGAGCGTATTCAACAGTATTGCCAATCGGTCGATCAGATGGACTGGTTTCATTGGGATGAAGAACGATGCAAACAATCTTCTTTCGGCGCTATAGTCGCCCCCGGCATGTTTACCTTGTCGCTGATTCATTCAGTCTATTTTAACCATGTTGAACTTCAAGGTCTTAAGGCGCTGTTTTTAGGTTCTGACCGCTTCCGCATACTGCAGCCAGTAACGGCTGGCTCCGAGCTACGCTTAACGTTTGATGTGCAGCGTGTGGAAATACGAGACGAAGGATTCGCTGTTCACTATACATTTTCCTGGCATGCGGATGCAGAACCACAGCCTGTTACGCTGGGCAATTTTATAGTGCGATACTGGGCTGAAACCGATAAATAAATTGTGCTACTAGTGGGTACCTTTCCGCTGGGCCGCAAAGTGGTCTATCAGCCTACTGCATAAAATGACAGGATTTGCCGAAATGCGCGATCAACAATCCAAACTCAGAGAAAGCTATCTTCGTGGCAGGAACGATCAACCGCTAATCGATCAAACTATCGGACAATACTTCAATGCCATTGCAGATAAATGGCCTGAAGAAGAAGCGTTGGTGGTTAAGCACCAGAACATTCGGTGGAGTTACTCTGAATACAGACAACAGATAGACGCTCTGGCAACAGGTTTGCTACATCTCGGCATCGAAAAAGGCGACCGCGTTGGTATTTGGGCACCTAACTGTGTGGAATGGGTGCTTACCCAGTTTGCTACAGCAGAAATTGGCGCCATTATGGTTTGCATAAACCCAGCATATCGCTTGTATGAACTGGAATACGCATTAAACAAAGCAGGCTGCAAAGCCATTGTTGTCGCGGAATCATTCAAAACCAGTAAGTACCTCGACATGCTAAACACTCTCGCACCCGAGTTGTCGACTTGCACGCCCGGGCAACTGCACGCTGAAAAGTTACCACAACTTGAAATTGTCATTCGCATGGGTGAAGACAGCACGGCTGGCATGATGAATTTCCCCACCGTGTGCGCCCTGGGCGAGGAACTTGACTATCAGCGCCTCGAGACCCTGACCAATGAACTCAGCTGTGATGACGCCATTAATATCCAGTTCACCAGCGGTACCACGGGCAATCCTAAGGGTGCCACACTCAGCCATCACAACATTCTCAATAATGCGGATCTGGTTGCCAAAGGCTTTGGTTTAACCCAAACAGACCGCTTGTGCATCCCAGTACCTCTTTACCATTGCTTCGGCATGGTGATGGGCAGCCTGGCTTGTGTAACGCAAGGTGCCACTGCGGTGTTCCCCTGCGCGGCATTTGAACCTGAGGCGACTTTACGCACGGTTGAGGAAGAACGATGCACCGGATTGCATGGTGTACCCACTATGTTTACAACGGAATTGGAGTGCGATGACTTTGTCAGCTTCGATCTGACGTCCTTGCGCACCGGCGTGATTGCCGGATCCATTTGTCCTGAACCCTTAATGCGCCGAATAGTAGACGACATGAATATGCGCGACATCACTATCATGTATGGTCAAACCGAAACCAGTCCGGTCAATCATATGACAGCCGCCACCGATCCTTTCGAAAAACGCGTGAGCACGGTGGGCCGCGCGGCGCCTCATTGCGAAATTAAAGTGATCAATGAGGCCGGTAAGATTGCAGCCATTGGTGAAAAAGGTGAGGTGTGCTGTCGCGGCTATGGTGTGATGAAAGGCTACTGGGATGAAGAGGAACGCACCGCGGAAACTATTGATGCTGAAGGTTGGCTACACTCTGGCGACATTGGCGTGATGGACGAGGAAGGCTTTGTGCAAATCGTTGGTCGCATTAAAGACATGATTATTCGCGGGGGCGAGAATGTTTACCCGGCCGAGGTTGAGGAGTTTCTTTACACCCACCCTGCAATTAAAGATGTTCAGGTGTTCGGAATGGAGGATGCCAAGTACGGTGAAGAAGTTTGCGCTTGGATTACGCTGAAAGAGGGTGAGAGTGAGAATGTGAACGAACAAGACATTAAGGACTTTTGCAAAGACCAAATAACTCATTTCAAAGTTCCGAAAAACATTCGCTTTGTTTCCGAATTTCCGATGACCGTGACCGGCAAAATCCAGAAGTACAAAATGCGGGATGCGATGAAAAAGTGCAGCTGACTGCGGTGAAACTGGTTAAGAATGTAAATCAGCAACAATACTGAATTGGGAGGATTTTAATCTACACATGTCTGGGCCTTCGTTGCGTTTCGAGGTCATGTATGTCCTATATGGTCAGCTGATAGGACATACCCTATACTGCGAAATAGCATCGTTACTCAATAAGACTACGCGGTTTTCTTAGTGTGCTGATAATCACGAATGGTCGCAAGTTCCGCCTTTTCCTGCTCCTGCGCGCGATACAGATCCCAGCGCATTTGAAGATTTAGCCAGAAATCAGCCGACACGCCAAAGAAGCGTGCCAATCGCAACGCTGTACTCGGCGTCACGCCGCGTTTCTGATTCACCAACTCGTTCACACGCTGATAAGGAACACGGATAGCCGTCGCCAACTCCCTTTGCGTTATTTCCATCGGATTCAAAAATTCCTCCACTAGCATTTCGCCAGGATGAGTCGGAGCTCTATGTGTCGGTATACGTGCCATAATATTCTCTAATGATAATCTGTGACTTCAACTTCGTCGGGGCCACTTTCCGTCCACTTGAAGCATATTCGATACTGCTCGTTGATACGAATACTGTACTGGCCTCTTCTCTTTCCCGATAACGCTTCAAGCCTATTTCCAGGAGGCACTCTTAGTTCCTCTAAACCAATGACCGAGTCCAATTGATCCAATTTTCGCGCTGCGACATTCCAAATACCTGCCGGGCATGCCTTTCTCGCAACTCTGGACATGATGCCATTGAACACGTCCGAGCTGGCTTTATCTTTGAAAGACACTATCATATAAACACGGTATCACGGATAACATGCTATTTCAAGTTGGAGCGATTCCGCAAGTGTGCCAATACAGGTAATTATAGGACATAGGGTGCGCAGACACCCCAATTATTGGCTAATTAGCAACCAGTAGAACAATGCCGAATGAGCACAGAATTCGAACAAACCTTAGCAGACAAACAAGCACGGTCCGACACCCGTCGTGACACGGTGTCGATGCGCCGTGATTACCAACCCAACGAGCAACCGCCGTCCTTGACGGCGCAAGTCCGCAAGAAAGGCTCACACATCGAGAAAATGCACCGGTATCGCGATCGTTTGTTATCCGCGCTCAACGGACGAATCGATTCAGATCTGTTCTTACGCGTAGACGAACGCACTCAGGTGCGCTTGGGCAGTGTGACACCCAACACCGAAATCAATCAGTACGCTGACCTGTGTGGCTACGTCGAATACTGCGTGCGTGAACAGCTCACACCGTTTCCTGTCTCCGAGCATGGCCTGGACGCCTACATCAGTCATCGCATGGCCGAAGGTCTTAAAGGGAGCACCTTGGATCGGTGCGTTGCGAATCTGGCGACCTGGCACAAGATCATGGAGCTCGACGACCCACGGTCGTCATTTACGGTACGG
>JBGCDE010000199.1:0-5320 GCA_045105115.1 Pseudomonadales bacterium
TTGTGCGCAAGATGAAGTCGGTGCTGTGTTGATCAACGGTCCTTCTGTAAGCCCTGGTTACACCGATAGCAGCAAGAATTCCACATTATTTGTGACCGATTCAAACAGCGAGGTTTGGTTGAATACAGGCGATTTAGCCAGACAAGACAGCGACGGTTATTTTTGGCTAACCGGCCGGGCTAAGGAGCTTATTATTCGAGGTGGGCACAATATTGATCCGAAAACCATAGAAGAAGTTTTGGCGAGCCACCCTGCGGTGAATCTCGCGGCGGCAGTTGGCCGTCCGGACAGTTACGCAGGAGAAGTGCCGGTTGCCTATGTCGATACTGTGAGTGAAATTACGGAAGCGGAGCTGGTGGCGTATTGCGAACAAAATATTGGCGAGCGCGCGGCCGTACCCAAAGCAATTATGGTTGTCGATAGTCTGCCAGTAACCGGCGTGGGCAAGATCCACAAGCCAACGCTGAACCTCATGGAGCTAAAACGGGTTGTTGAGCAAGAAATAACTCAGCTTGGTGGCGATGTGCACAGTTTCCGAATTGATGCGCAAGCCGATCCAAAGCTTGGCAATTTGGCTAAAGTCGCAATCGAATGCAGCGAACGTGTATCAGCAACGTCTATGGACTCTGAGGTGCGAAGAATATTAGGCGCTTATAGCTTTGCTTTCGCTCTGGAAGTTCGAGACCATGGAAATTCTGCCGATGCATAATCATAAAGGCTCACTTTGAGGTATAGCGTTACGCCAAGAACCATTTGGCTATCTTGAGCACTAAACAACTACCGATGGGTAGCTGCGCTTGCATCAGGTTTTTATGGAAGACTACAAGTATTAGAAATATAATTGGCAATATAACTTTCTGCTGAGAGTACACGAAAATGTTACTTCAGAACTACCTCGCTTTCTATGCTCGAGAAAAACCAGAACAACCGTGTGTTACGAGTGGCCAAATAGTAAAAACCTATGCCGAGATGGAGGCTTTAAGCAACCGTCTGGCAAATGGCCTGCTTGATCTGGGTATTCGCAAGGGCGACCGTATTGGTGTTATTGGTGAAAATGGCATCGAACACTTGTTGATGTTTCTAGCGGCGGCAAAGGTCGGCGCCGTCTTCGTATCATTTAACTATCGTTTAGTGGCTGCCGAGCTCGAATATGTCGTTGGAGATTCCGGTGCGCGCATCTTAGTCGTGTTAAAAGGTCTCGAGAGTACTCTTGAAGCTGTTCGTGAATTGCTTCCGAAAACGGTTCGATTGATGAGCAATGGTATCGCGGGTCACAAAGACTTGAATGAATGGTTATGCAGCTATCCTGCGTCCCCTCCAGATTGTCTGGTTGACCAGCATGACCCTTTGCTGCAGTTGTATACCAGCGGAACGACCGGTCATCCAAAGGGCGTTGTTATATCGACCTTCAATCTAATGTCTCTCTGCCATATGCGTGTTGCGGCCTCAGCGCACAGGGAAGATGCAGGAGACTGCGGTATTGTCTGTGCACCGCTATTCCATATTGGCGGCATGGCACCGGTGGCCATTGCAATCTTCGTTGGGCAACACACATTGCTTCATAAGTCATTTGACCCTGAGCGGATTGTGAATGATATTGAAACCAATGCTGTAATCAATGTATTCATGGTGCCCGCCATGATTTCGGCTGTACTGCAATTGCCTGGTATTCGTGATCGTGATTTTAGCAATTTGAAACAAATCAGCTATGGCGCGGCACCAATTTCTGAAACGCTTCTTCGCGAAGCCAACAATGTATTTCAATGCGATTTCGCCCAGATTTATGGAATGACAGAGACCACCGGAACTGTTGTTGCTCTATCCGTAGAAGATCATAAGCGTGCCTTGGCAGGCAAACCCGAACTTTTACTTTCTTGCGGTCGCCCTTATCCAGGTGCAATGGTTAAGGTCATGACCCCTGAAGGAAATGAGTCTTCAATAGGTACAGTTGGTGAAATCTGGCTTAAATCCCCGAGTAATATGCAGGGCTATCATAATCTTCCAGAGGCTACCTCGGAATGCCTGACTGACGGTTGGGTGCACACCGGCGATGCCGGCTATATGGATGAAGACGGCTATCTCTATTTGAAAGACCGAATTAAAGACATGGTCGTCAGTGGGGCAGAGAACATTTATCCCGTAGAAGTAGAAAACGCTATTGCTAAACACGAAGCGGTGCTTGACGTGGCGGTCATAGGTGTTCCCAATGAAAAGTTCGGCGAAGCCCTACTGGCGTTTATTGTATTGAAGCCGGGGAAATCGATAACGGTAGATGAGTTGATCACTTTTTGCAGGGACAAGATTGCAGGCTACAAAATACCGCGTCAGATGGAGTTGTTGGATGAATTACCTCGCAACCCATCTGGTAAAGTGCTCAAAAAAACATTAAGAGCACCTTACTGGGAAGGTCGCGATAGAACCATATCTTAGCTGTGTAAAATGCCCGTCGGCGTTTCCTGTCTCAGACTAAATGAAAAAGGTACTCAGGAATGATACCTATTGGCGATACTTTTCCATCATATTCTTGGCTATGACTGTTTGCTGAATCTGCGATGTGCCTTCGTAGATTCGAAAAAGCCTTACGTCTCGATAGAAACGTTCGATACCGTAATCTTCTATGTAACCTGCGCCGCCAAATATTTGCACGGCTCTATCGGCAACACGGCCAACCATTTCAGTGGCGAATAACTTACAACTTGCTGCCTCTGCAGCGACATTTTCGCCAGCATCGCGGCGTTTTGCAGTTTCAGCAAGCATGCATTTGGCCGCATAAGCCTCCGTCTCGCTATCTGCCAGCATTCCTTGCAATAGTTGAAAATGCGCGATTGGCTGACCGAACTGTTTGCGTTCAAGCGCGTATTGCACGCTGTCTTGTATTAGTCGTTCCGCAGCTCCGATGCTAACAGCACTCATATGCAGTCGACCCTTATCCAGGACCTTCATGGCAGTCTTAAAACCAACACCTTCTTTTCCGCCGACTAAATTTTCGGCAGGAACTTCAACATCGTCGAACATCACATCGCAGACATAAGTGCCTTGCTGCCCCATTTTTCGGTACGCTGAGCCTAATTCTATGCCTTCAGAGTTTGCATCAACCAGAAAGGCTGAGACTCCGCGTGATCCTGCTTGAGTCGGGTCTGTTCTGGCAAACACAGAGAACAGGCTGGCCTTCGGAGCGTTAGTAATAAAGCGCTTAGTTCCATTGATGATGTAGGTGTCGCCATTTTTCTTGGCCGTAGTACGGACCGATGCAGCATCAGAGCCAGATTCGGGTTCGGTTAGGCAGAAGGCTCCAATAATTTCACCTGTAGCCATTTTTGCGAGATATCTCTGTTTTTGTTCTTCGGTACCATCAATAATGAGGGCTTGTGAGCCGATGCCGACATTCGTTCCGAATACAGATCTAAAAGCCGGTGAGGTGTGACCAAATACCTGTGCGACAGCAACCTCTTCGGCCATATTTAGTCCAAGACCACCATAGGTTTCAGGAATTGTAAGCCCGAATAGACCTAGCTCTCGCATCTCTTCAACAATTTCATCTGGTATCGCATCATCGGCACCAACTTGTGATTCTAGTGGTCGCAGCCGGTTGGTCACGTATTTTTCTAAGGTGTTAAGTAACTGCTCAAGCGTTTCGCTATCTAGCGCCATACGAATTCCATTATTTATCAGGGTGCATGTACGATTTTCAGTGATCCTCTTGGCAAGCTAAAGCGATATTATCTGCAACACTGATTGAGAAAATTCGAAAGAATGCTGGCAAACCAATTAGGTATCTACTCATATAATAGTGTCTCAAATGCCGTGCATTTCAGTGCTCGATTATAAGGATACGTGATTATGTCGACTAAACACTTACTCGCAGAAGACCTCCAATCCATTGCGGATTTGGTACCCGAAATCGATTTTACAGCTGATATGTTGCCGCGTTTTCGACAGGCGCAAGCCAGAAACATTAAGCTGGAGGATCAGGCCAAATATGAGGTTGAGCGCCGCGAGATACTTATCAAAGTGATCGATCAACCGGACGTTCGCGGCTTATTGTATGTGCCTCAATCTACCTCTGGCACCGGCTATCTTCACCTCCATGGAGGAGGCTACATTATTGGTGCGCCTGAGGGTTCTGATCTGCGGAATTTGCGGCTTGCCTCTGAGTTGGGTGTCGTCATTCTTTCGATAGACTATCGTTTGGCTCCAGAGAATCCGTTTCCCGCACCCCTGGACGATTGTTGTGCCGGGTTAGCATGGCTACATGACAACGCCGCAGAACTGGGCGTGGATGCTAATCGAATTGCAGTAGGCGGCGAGAGTGCCGGTGCTGGGCTCGCTGCGGCGTTGGCAATACATATGCGAGGCGTGGGTGAGCTTGCAATCTGTCATCAGCACCTCACATTTCCGATGCTAGACAACCTCACCGGCAACGAAGATCACCCAGGTGATCCACTGGTTGGAGAGTTTGTTTGGACTCGTAACAACAATCAGTTCGCTTGGCAAAGTTACTTAGGCGATCAGCCTGCGATAGCACCTCAAGTGCCCGCTCGAGCCCAGTCATTCGAAAGCCTGCCGCAAGCGTGGATTTATACGGTAGGTCAGGATCTTTTCCGGGATGAGAATATCCTGTTTGCCCAAAACCTCATGCGCGCAGGTGTTGATGTAGAGTTAGTTGTCTATCCTGGTGCGTGTCACGGCTTTCAGATGGTGCCAAACTCGCGAGCCAGCAAAGTCTACGACCGAGCCCATCGCGAAGGTTTAGCGGTAGGGCTAGGGCTTCAGGCTTAGCGCTGCCGCGATTGCACCTCCTCGATGGCCGCTTTTGGATAGCTTCCCAGCATAAGATAAAGTGGAAGGCAGACAAGCAGAAAGGCTACGCCAAGGTAAAGCGGCGCGGTATAGCTTCCAGTTCGGGCAGCCATTTCACCAAATACGGCCGGCGAGATGCCGCCACCGAGGGCGAAAATTGCAAATATACCGCCGAAAACTTCGGAATAGTTTCTCGGTCCAAAGTACTTGCTTGTGAGGTAGGCCAGCAAATCAAGTTCTGCGCCGGCAGCCAGACCAATAGCAATAGAAACTCCGACCGCCAATGTCATGGAAAATGGCGCATTTATCAAAAGAAGCAGACTGATAGCGAGTATTGAGAAGAAGAAAACGGCTACAGCTGGCGCCCAGAACCTGTCTACTAAGGCTCCAACCAAGAGCCTGCCAAAGATAACGGTAGCACCCATGATCGCCGCCAGAGTTGCAATTGTCTCTCGTTCTACGCCAAAAGAGCCAAAGATCGGACCGAAGTTCGATAACATCCCAACAACCACAAATACAC
>JBGCDE010000200.1:0-8480 GCA_045105115.1 Pseudomonadales bacterium
CAAGCCAGGCCTCGGCTTCAAGCCCCAACACGGCATCGCGCAGTGCGCTGGTGTCGACAGGTTCCAGTTCTTGCAGGGAAACGCCAATATCCATTAATAGGGTTCCGAAACGGCTAGTGAAATTTCAGCAGGTGGATAATACCTGATAGTTGCACCTGGAGGCCTCTTATCGAGCACCAGGAATCTTCTCCCGAACACTGTCATGAAAAAACGCTACCGCGCTCTCATTCAATGACAGCGGGCCAGGCGCGTAGTTGCTTTGTTGCAAACCTTTCTGTACCCGTTCGCATAAGGTCTTGTCTTCGTCATTAACCTGGGTGTTGATGGCAATATTGATTCTCCGCAATTCCAGTTCGTCCTCGCTACAGTCTTTGGGTCCATAAAACGTCGCACGCACCAGCGTCTTATCAACCGCCAAAGGAATCAGTTGAAACAAATCCAGCATTTCAGGGTAAAAATCCATGCCCAGATTATTTGGATAACCCACCTGAAACCATTGCCCTCGAAGTTTCTCCGGCACGCGATGTTCGGCCACATGAGCAAGTTTCTGGTAGCTTGCTTCCAAAGCTACCGATGAGAGTTCTTTGCTGAGCGGGAACACGCTGTAACTCACGCCGCTGCTGTAGGATTGCTCGTCTTCCGGTATATCAAGCATTCGATTCAGGCCAGGATGACCAACCGGAATGTGATAGTTTTCCTGATAATTATCCCAGGCCACTTTCCAGTTAACGTTCCAGATTTCGTCAATTGGCTCTGCTATTTGATGATAATTTTCCAGATCATAAGCGCGCACGTATTCGATGCTGTCACCGAATGCTTCAGCCACACCCAGGCCTGGCGCATTGATGATCTTGACGAACAGCAAGCCCTCCATACTCTCCAGGCCAACTTCACGCAAACCCATGTTTGCTTTGTCGATGGGCGGAAAGCTATCCATCGAAGGTACACCACGCAAGCCACCGTCCAGGTTGTAAGCCCAGCCGTGATAAGGGCATTGAATCACTTTGTTGCAATGACCTGATTCGCCCTCTAGCAATCGCGATGCGCGATGCCGACAAACATTTTGAAAGGCACGAATTTGCTGGTCTTCGCCGCGAACAAGAATAATGCTGTTGTTGGCCATCTCGAAATTGAGGTAATCGCCAGCATTCGGAATGTCGTTTTCGTGGCCGGCAAACTGCCAGTTTTTTAGAAAAAACTCTTCCAGTTCCTGATTCAGCAATTCAGGGTTGTTATACGCGTGCGGTTGCAGCGCCTCTCCGTGTGTGGCGCTGTCTGGGAGAGGTGTAACTTTGTGATTCGAGATGTTCATGCGTTCCTCTCTAGTATTTCCTGCTTATTCTGGTTTCCAAAGGCCTTCGGCAATGATGTCAGCTTGGGCCAGTTCGATGCCTTTGCGCAAAATACCGATCATGTCATCGATTTGATCACGCTCAATAGTCAGTGGCGGTGACATCACGCACATGGAGATCAGCGGCCGTACAATTAAGCCCAAGGCCTGGCAATGGGCGTCAATTCGCGCACCAATTTCGTAGGCAATTTCACGACCAGCTGCATCCTGTCCTTCCGCGTTAATGCAGTCGACAGCACCCATCAATCCGCGCCCTCTAACTTCAGTCACCATAGCAATGTCTTCCAGCTCTCGCAGACGTTGCTGGAAATAAGGACCGGTGTCATTGCGAACTTTTTCGAGTAAGCCTTCGTTTTCCATGATCTCTATGTTCTTCAGAGCGGCGGCCGCAGCAACAGGGTGACCCGAGTAGGTGAAACCATTTGCGAAGTACGCGCCGGTCGCCTCATTTTCAGTAAATTCTGCAATTAAACGATCTGAAATAAGCAGGGCACCCATTGGTACGTAGGCGCTGGTTAGCCCTTTGGCCGTGGTGATCATATCGGGCACAAAACCGAATTCGTCTTCTGACGCAAACCAATGCCCAAGCCGGCCAAAGGCCGTAACAACTTCATCGGCAATAAACAGAATGTCGTTCGCTTCGCAGATTGCCTTACAGCGTCGGTAGTAATCTTGAGGCGGAACGATCACACCACCTGAGGCAAGCACGGGTTCGGCGATCATTACGCCAATTTTGTCGGCCCCAAGTTCGGTAATGGTGTTTTCCAGGTTGGCAATCTTCTCTTCCAGAAAATCATCAACGGATTGATCCGCGTTTCGAAAATAAGGTTGCGGGCAGGGCAGGTGATGGACCATGCCGGGTACAAAATCCAGAAAGTTCTTGTCTTTTGGCTTACCCGACACTGATCCGCCCAGAAAGGTTGAACCGTGATAACCCATTTCTTGCGCGAGAATGATCTTCTTCTCTGGTTTGCCGCGGTAGTTGTTGTAGTACTGCACGAAGCGCAACGCGGAATCTACCGCGGTTGAACCGCCGGTTGTGAAGAACACGTGGTTCAAATCACCCGGTGAACGCTTTGCCAGCTCCGCTGCCAGCTTGGGCGCCACACCATTGGTCATGTCCCAAGGAGTGGCATAGCCAAGCTGCATCACTTGCTCAGATATTGCGTCGGCCATTTCCTGGCGACGGTGACCAATGTTCACGCACCACATCCCAGCAGGGCCATCGATTAGCTTGTTGCCATCAGAGTCAAAGATGTAAATGCCTTCACTGCGCTCTACCACCGTGCGTTTGGCTTTGCCGACGGCGTCCATGGTTTCCCAGGGATGGATAACCTTGTTGTCCATCGCTTGCAATTCGCTGGTTGAGATCTGTTGTTTAGCCATCGTAGTTCTGCTCCTGTTAGCGTGCTTCGGTTAGCCGTGCCAGGTACCACTGAACAAAGTCCAGGCAGGCGTATTCGTATTCGGTGTGATAAGGGCCGGGTTGATAAAACTGTGAATTCACACCCTCGGCATTGCGGCGAATAATGTACTCATCTTCAAGTGTTGTGCGGTGCCATAGCCAGGTGAGTTTTTCCTTCTCATAGTCACGGCCTTCTTCTGCATCATTGCGAACAAACCAACTGATCAGCATGTCTGTGCGCGTGATACTGCGCGGAACGAATCGGTACATTACGCCATGATCAGGGTAGACGATTAGAAAGGTGAGAGGACCAAATTGAAAGTCGGCAAGACCACCGTCATAGCCTCGCAGTTTGCCAAGAAGCGGCGCGACGGCTTGGCCATTCTCGCTGCCACTCACATGGCCTGGGTACAATGCATAACGGCTGCATTCCACGCCGCCACCGGCTGACTCCGCATGTTGGTAGACCTTGTAGACCTCTGTGCCTATGCCAGAAACGCCAGTAAGTTGTTCGCAGCGCGCCATCATTTCTTCAGTTTCTTGTTTAATATTATCTTCTAAGTCACTGATTGTATGAAGTTTTGCATATGCTCTGTGTGCTGTGGCGCAGTGGTAGCACTCCAGATAGTTTTCCAGGGCCAGCTTCCAATTTGCGTCCACCGTGTAAGTTTGCTGGTGGGCGATTTTCCACTGCTCAGGCTCATGTGCCGATAGAGGTATAGATATGCTCTCTACTTCTTTTGCGATTGCTGGTGCCTCAGGGTCACAGTTGATCATGATAAAACCATGGCAAACATTGACCTGAGCTCGGCCAAGACCATGATCTTCCTGAATGAAGTTTTCAACCACATCCATCTGCCGCGCAGACTTCAGCGTGCCATCCAGTTCATACACCCAACCATGATAAGGGCACACAAATGTTTTTCGTTTGCCGCTTGCTTGCTCGCAGACACGCGAACCCCGGTGCCGGCAATTATTAAACAAGGCATGTATCTGCCCATTACTGTCTCGACAAACAATGATTGATTCCTTATCAAGCTCAAACAGGAAGTAATCGCCTGCTTCTGGAATTTGACTGATGTGACCAGCACATAACCAGCTCTTGAACATTACAGAGCTAAGCTCAGTCTGGTACACGGATGGTGACTGGTAGAACCAGGAATCCATCGCGCAGCCTGGCTTTGCCTGTTGGGCTTCCACCATGCTCGCCAGCCGCGTGCGGCCTTCCTGGTCATACTCTATGATTTCCATGCTTAAGCGATGATTGTTTACGCGTCAGGGGCCGGTGTCTGCAGGCGTCGCGCTGGATCCCAAACGGGTTTGCTGATCACTGTGCATTTCGCCATCAGGCGGGTCCAATGCAATTCACGCATGTAGTAGATTTCAGCTTCCAATTCGTCGCCGGGCCGACCATAGGGCATTTCCAGGGAAGCCAGCGCAATATTGGTTTTTGCCGTTGGGCACCATCCCGCGGAGGTAACCGTGCCTACCGCTTTGCCGCGGCAATAGATGAATGAGTGTTCTGCCGGCTTATTGCCTTCTACGCTTAGCTTCACAAATCGGTAGCGAGCGCCGTATTCCTTTTGCTTAAGCAACGCTTTACGGCCAGAAAACACAGGCTTGCTGAAATCCACCAGCCAGCCCAATCCCAATTCCAATGGCGAGCGACCGCGGCCATTGCGAACAATTTGCTCGGCCGGAACAAAATCAACACCGGCTGCGAGATAACCTGCCTCAATGCGCGCTATGTCTAAGGCCTCTGAACCGAAGGCTCGAATGCCACGCAGTTTGCCTGCTTCAAACAGGGCGTCCCAAAAATTCTCTGCTTGCTCGGGCGCCATCCAGGCTTCATAGCCAAGATCACCGGTGTAACCGGTTCTTGAGATCATGACAGTAGACCCGTTAAAGTCGACGTTCTGCATTCCAAATGGTTTCAGGTTTTCAATACCCTCAAATCCCATATTGCGCAGTACGCGGCAGGATGTTGGGCCTTGTATGGCAAGCGCGGCTACGTCCGGGGTTTCATCAATCACATTCACGTCAAAGCCAGCGGCCGACCACATCATCCAGTCCAGCACACGTTCCTGGGTGCATAGACGGAAGTCGTTGTCAGCGATTCGAAACAAAGTGCCATCATCAATTACATCGCCTGCATCATTACACATCGCAATATAGGCAACGCGGTTAACACCCAGTTTGGCAATGTTTCGTGTTAACAAGCGATCTAGATAAGCCTCGGCATCAGCCCCGGTGACTCGGTACTTGGTCATCGGCGTTAAATCGAATACGCCGGTGTTACTGCGGATCGCAAAATACTCGAATTCAACGTTGGTATAGCTACTGGGCGTGGTGTAACCCTGCCAGGCGGACCATTCATTGATTTCACAGGCTTCAACCACACGGCTGTGAAAGGGCGTGTGCAGCATCATCTGCTTGTTGTGCTGCGGTAGGGCGTTTAAATCATTCATAATCTTTGCTTATCCCCGCAATATTTCTTCAGCAGCATTTTTGCCGGCAAGTCCCATCAAACCACCACCTGGATGAGCCCCGGCGCCGCACAGGTATAAATTGTCTACTGGTGT
This sequence comes from Pseudomonadales bacterium, assembly GCA_045105115.1. Lineage (GTDB taxonomy): Bacteria > Pseudomonadota > Gammaproteobacteria > Pseudomonadales > JAUIET01 > JAUIET01. Next base: position 5,339 of record JBGCDE010000200.1, read on the forward strand.
TCGATATTGAGTACAACCTGGTGTTGGGCGCATCATCAAGACCTGGTCAAGGCTGATCTCACCGTGATGCCAATGACCACCATAGGTATTAAATTCTTGCTCAAGGTCGGCCGGACTCAAATACTCAGCAGAGCTTATCTGCTCCCTAATTTGTGGGGCGTATTGCGCAATGGTGTCAATCGCAATGTTTTGCGCTTGCTGCTTTTGCTCAGCCCTCCAGCCATCTTTAAGCGCATAGGGTGCGTACTGAACCGTTGCTGACAATACGTGTTTGCCAGCGGGTGCGAGACTGCTGTCGTGCACAGTGGGAATGGAAATATCGATTGCCGGGGCAGGCGACAATTCTCCATACTTTGCGTGATTAAACGCGCGTTCCACGTATTTCATATCGGGTGCTATCAATAAGCGAGCGCCAGTTTGTTGATCACTTAAGCCCGAGAAATCGGGTAAGCCATCCAGTGCGAGGTGAAGTTTGGCAGCGTTGCCATTCATGCGCATAACTTGAACGCGCCTTGAAAACCCACCTTCAATGTTTCTGAGGCCAACCAGTTTGGTAAACGTAGTCTTGGGGTCTGCGTTAGATATTATGCTCTTGGCCGCAATTGTTTCGCCGTTGCTAAGCGTCACACTTTGAGCTGAATCCGCATCGAGATTTACTTTATCGACCGCGCTGTTGGTGCGTACTTCAACACCCTCATGATGCGCTGAACGCAATAGCACTTCGCCAAGTTGCCCCATGCCACCTTTCAGCAATGCCGGGCCGTTAAAACGGTAGTGCTGACCTAGCAGGCGGTACAAATAAGTGAACACCGTATTTGGTGACCTTGGGCCCATGTGCGAACCAAGCACAGCATCAAGGCTGAGTGCGCCTTTAAGCAATGGGTTATCGATGTGCTCGTCTAGCAGATCATAGATGTTGATAAGGCCAACTCTGAGCATCTCGCTCATGTCTTCTTTACCCAGCATCTTCATGTCGATGCCTAAACGAGCCAGCGTTATCTTGTCGTGCCAATCACTTTCAATCAGCTTTGGTGGGCGTCGGTTAAAAACCTTGTCCAGCACTTTTACAAATCGCATCAACTGAGCTTGCAGTGCTGCAAACTGATGCGCGTCATGGTCGTTTAAATCACCGCCACTGGCGTGGCTGCCATGAATACTGATGTGTTGACTACCGTTTGGGTCCAACGCAATGCTTTCGAGATCATCCGCTGCATACTCCAATCCATGTGCCAGCAATTTCAAGTCACTGACAATATTTGGATTAAGCTGGTACAACCACTGCGCGCCAGCAGATACTTTGAAGCCTGGTGCAAATTCGCGAGTACAAGCCGCGCCACCAACAGCTTTGTTCGCTTCTAATACAAGAACACTTTTTCCAGCCCTGGCGAGATAGTTCGCACAAATCAAACCGTTGTGTCCGGCGCCGATGATAATGGCATCATAATTTTTGTTATCAGTCATCAGCGTATGCTCCCGGAACAATATTGGGTCTGCGCAAGTCCTGCAGAATTTCCCGCGCGGCATTCGCCCCGGGCGCAGCCATAACACCACCGCCTGGATGAGTGCCGGAACTGCACATATACATTCCTTTTACGGGGCCTCGATATTGCGCATAACCGGGGAAGGGCCTATTAAACAAAAGCTGATCGAAGGTAAGCTCGCCCATGAATATATTGCCTTCTGTGAGACCCACTTCGTTTTCTATTTCACGCGGTGTGCGTACTTCGCAGTGCAAAATAAGATCTCTGAAATCCGGGCTGTGATTGGCGATCTGCTGAATCACTGACTCACCAAACTGGTCACGCTCGTCATCGGTCCACTCACGGCCATCGATATAGGGCGGCGCGTACTGCACAAACACCGTCATCATATGTTTGCCGGGTGGTGCCATAGTTGGATCTATCTGACTTGGAATAAGCATGTCGAGGTAAGGGTCTTTGGACCAGGTTTCATCTTTCCAGTCATCGTAGGCACGCTCCATGCGTTCCAGCGAATCACTGAAGTGCATATCACCTTTCAACAGAATGCTGCCATTCTCTATGCCTTCAAATGTTGGCATGCCGTCCAGCGCTATATTGAGCTTGCCCGATGAACCACGAATCTTGAAGTTCTTCGCTTTGCGAACCACATCACTGGGTAAATCACTCTCTGCCATAATGTTCAGAAAGGTGCGCTTAGGGTCCAGGTTCGACACGACGATATCAGCGTGATATTCATCGCCATTGGCAAGCGCAACGCCAGTGGTTTTGCCATTCCTAACCATAATCTGGCCAACTTCGGCATCGCATTTAATTTCGCCACCAAACGATTTAAAAGACGAGGCTAATGCATCCGCTACGGCACCCATGCCGCCTCGAGCAAACCCCCATGCGCCAACCGTGCCGTCTACGTCACCCATATAGTGATGAAGCAAAACGTAGGCACTACCAGGTGAATACACACCCAGAGCGGTACCAATAATGCCGCTGCCAGCAAGGTGCGCTTTTAATACATCCGTCTCAAAATACTCATCCAGAAAATCACCGATGCTCATTGTCCAAAAGCGCAAAGTATCAGCAAGACCTTCTTCACCCATTTCACCGAAGGCTTTGGCCAGATGCATGAGTTCTTTTATATCTCGTGGCTTGAGTGAGGTGGGATCGGGTGGGGTGCGCATCAGGAAAGGGCGTATCAAGCGGGTTTGCTTCATAACATCCGCGGCATAGCGGTCGTAAGCATTCGCATCGCGCTTTGAGTGCCTGGCTATTTCGCGTTGCTGACGTTCATGATCGTCGTAGTTTCCAAAATAGTCACCGTTTTTGCAAAAGGTAACACCGCCGCCATAGGGTTGAACCTGCAGTCCATGGCGGGGCAGTTCGAGGTCTCTGGTTATTTCGGGGCGTAACAGGCTGCACACATAGGAGCAGTTGGAATACTTCCAATCCGTGTGCAATTCCCGGCTAACAGTCGCACCACCGATGTATGGGTTCTTTTCCAGAACCAAGACGTCTAGTCCAGACTTCGCCAGATACGCCGCATTACATACCCCGTTGTGACCTGCGCAGATGGCGATGGCATCGTATTTTTTCAACGTTTCTCCTCCGGCTTTTTTGGTTGTTTCTGGGCCCCTAAATGCACCAGCTTAAGCTAGAAGGGGTCTGCC
>JBGCDE010000201.1:0-11894 GCA_045105115.1 Pseudomonadales bacterium
TAACCTCTGGCGCCGATGAGTTAGCCGCTGATGAAACCATCAATGGTGTGCGGGTAATTCGGGTTCCTGTGTACTTCCGTTCACGGCTACAAACAGCAAACTTCCCTTCAATGGTTGTGTACCTATTGAATGGCTGGCGCATTGGCAGGAAACTGCTGCGCGAAGAAAAATTCGACATTATCAATACCTTTTTTGTGGTTCCAACCGGTCCTGTAGGACACGCACTTGCCCGATTCGCCAAAATCCCTAACATTCTATCTGTACTGGGTGGCGATATTTACGATCCCAGCAAACGATCATCGCCGCACCGACATGCTCCGTTGCGTGCAGCTGTCAGGTACTTGCTAAAGCAGTCAGAACGAGTGGTTGGCGAATCACATGATGTTTTGGAAAACGTTCGCAAATATTATTTGCGCGATCTTAAAACCGATTTAATCCCGCTGGGCATACCAAGACCACCTAAGGTGGAAATGGAACGCGAAGCATTGGGACTAAGTGCTGACGACTTTGTATTGATTACAGTTGGGCGACTGGTACCGCGAAAGGCGGTTAATCAGTTACTCGAAGTTGTGTCAAACATCAAACAACAGAAGCCTAAGCTCATCATTATTGGTGGCGGCCCTGAAGAGGAAGGTTTACAGAAGCAGGCTAAAGAACTGAACCTGGATGACCAGATTATTTTTGCAGGTCACGTCAGTGATTCTGAAAAAACCGGAATGTTGCAATTATCCGATGCCTACGTGTCTACCAGTCAGCACGAAGGGTTTGGTCTTGTCTTTCTTGAAGGCATGGCGGCCGGTCTGCCGGTAGTCTGCTATGACCATGGTGGCCAAACTGACTTTGTTCATGATGGTGAGAATGGCTTTCTGGTTAAATTAAACGATCAGGAAAAATTTCAAAGTCGAATCGAACAACTGAGCATAGATCGTGAGCTCTATGACACAATGTCATCTAACAATCTGTCGGCGATTGAGAATTACTACATTGATAAATGCGCTGCTGATTATGAAGAATTGTTCCAGCAGCATATTGCTCAACACGCTGCCGAGAAAGCGTAGTTAGTAACTAGCCCTTATACATCCACTCGAGAGTCTCAACAAAAGGGGTTCGCTCAATATCCCCAACCAAAGAAAACAGTTTCTCGTTTGAGCCAACCAACCTTAGCACGTCGTTTGCCCGCACGAACGCTGGGTTAACGTCTACTTCAATCTCATAGCCCGCAATTGTATTCATGGCGCTGATTATTTCTTGCAGCGACATTGCCTCATTCGAGCATATATTAATAATTTCGCTACTGGAATTTTTCTGAGTCGACAATCTGTAATAGGCCTCGGCAACAAATCTCACATCAGAAAAATCACGGCTTACATTTAGATTTCCCAGTTCGATTCGTTGCGCTTGCTTTCTATAGTGGGCGACTATTTTTGAAACCAGAAATTTCTCAGATTGACCAACACCTGTGTAGTTGAACGGTCTTACAATGGAAATTGGTAATCGGTCAAACCAAAGGCTGGCCATGTATTCCATAGAAAGCTTGCTAACGGCATAGTCGTTTGCAGGCGCTAAGGGAAGACCCTCGTGCAGCGGGGACTCAAGTGAGTTCCCATACACATTGGCACTGCTCGCCAATACAATTGCTTGCGGTTGAACAGGTCCATTTGCTAGCGCGGCGAACAGATTATACGTACCCACAACATTGGACTGATAAATCTGCCCTACGTCACCGTGTGCAACAAAAGAGATAGCCGCCAGGTGAATCACCACTTGCGGCTTAACTTGATCTACTACTTTTTGCAGAGCGTCTCTGTCACCAAGATCAGCATTGAAATTGGTGGCCGTAGAGTCAGCGCTGTTGCTGAGACCATACACATCAAAGCCAGCATCTCGAAATTTGCCTGCTACGTAGGGACCAGTAAAGCCTTCTATCCCAGTGATGAGTACCGTTGGATTAGAAACTGAATCCACGCTCATTTCTTTCAATATCGGCGCGTATCATCATGCTGCACAAGTCTTCCAGACTGGTTGTTGGTGTCCAGCCCAGATCTCGCTCTGCTTTCGCAGGGTCGCCAATGAGTTGTTCCACTTCAGCCGGGCGGAAAAATTCAGGATTTACAGAGACCAAAACCTTTTTGGTTTCCGCACATACCCCTTGCTCTTCCTCTTCGCTGCCTGTCCATTCTATTTCGACATCAATCGCTTTAAACGACAGTTCAACAAAGTGTCGTATGGACTCTGTTCTGTTGGTTGCCAACACATAAGTATCAGGCTTGTCGGCTTGCAACATACGCCACATGCCTTCAACGTAGTCTTCAGCGAAGCCCCAGTCGCGTTCAGCACTCAAGTTACCGAGCTCGATCTTATCGAGCTTGCCTAATTTAATTTTGGCGACAGAGTCAGTGATTTTGCGCGTCACGAACTCGCGACCACGCAGCGGAGATTCGTGGTTAAAGAGTATTCCACTGGAACCAAAAATATCGAATGATTCACGGTAATTTACCGTCATCCAATGCGCATACAATTTCGCAACGCCGTATGGACTGCGAGGATAAAAAGATGTGCTCTCGGTTTGAGGTACTTCCTGCACCAAGCCAAACATTTCAGATGTCGATGCTTGATAGAACCGAATCTTCGGATTCACCATTCGGATGGCTTCGAGCAAATTGACCGCACCCAAACCAGTAATTTTTGCCGTGGTGGTTGGCTGTTCAAACGACACACCCACAAAACTTTGGGCCGCCAGGTTATACACCTCATCAGGCTCACATTGCTCCATTAGTCGCGTTGCAGAACCCTGGTCAGTGAGATCGAAGTCGACCAGTTTCAAATTGGGATGATCCAAAATGCCCAGCTCTTCAATACGCCAGTAATTGTTTGAACTGGTTCGCCGGCAGGCGCCCCAAACTTGGTAGTCTTTATTGAGCAATATTCGAGCTAAATAAGCCCCGTCCTGACCGGTAATTCCGGTTATTAGCGCAGTTTTCATTCGTTGTTTACCGGCCACCTAGATTTGTTAGTAGAGTTTTATCACAGTTAGTGGATCATGCAATCTATTGGTTTCTTTGAAGAAACATTCTCACAACCCGTTGGCAAAGTGTAGACAATAATTTGGGTGATCGCGCCGCGCGTGGTGGGAATTTGTACCAATTCAGAGATCTACAGCAGAGCCCCAAGCGAGGTTTTCGAGCGCAATATTTTCCGCCGCGTGGATTTACAAACACAACTCGGTCGCTATACTAGCCGCCGCTCCACGCTCGCTGCGAGATATTCCCGCTGGTGAGCAGTGGTGATTCACCTAGCCTTCGCTACTCTAAGTACTAAGTACCTCTAAATCAGGTACAGCCGTTGTTTTTCGCGGCTTCAGTTCGGATTTGCGCCCTTTAATTCTGACCTTCTAGACAAAGGACTGTTTATGCTTTTTTCTTCTACCCAACGAGATTGGACCGGCAATATGCGCGGTGACATCTTGGCTGGAATCGTGGTGGCTCTTGCGCTGATTCCAGAGGCCATTGCTTTTTCGATTATTGCCGGCGTTGACCCCAAAGTTGGCTTGTACGCTTCTTTTTGTATCGCCGTAATAACAGCCTTTCTAGGTGGGCGACCAGGCATGATATCCGCGGCAACCGGTGCCATGGCTCTGCTGATGGTGACCTTGGTCAAGGAGCATGGTCTGCAATACCTGCTCGCGGCAAGTGTGCTGACAGGCGTGTTTCAAACCATTGCCGGTTACCTGAAGCTAGGGGAGTTGATGCGCTTTGTATCGCGCTCAGTTGTCACTGGCTTTGTTAACGCGCTCGCAATACTGATATTTATGGCGCAACTTCCCGAGCTGACAAATGTCACCTGGCATGTTTATGCGGTGACCGCGGCAGGCCTGGCGATTATTTATTTGTTCCCGCTCATCAATACAACTATACCCTCTCCATTGGTAGCCATCCTGCTGCTCACTGGTCTCACCGTATACCTGGACCTTGATATTCGCACAGTAGGAGACCTGGGTGATCTACCCGACACCCTACCTATGTTTCTGTTGCCGGACATACCGTTAACCCTTGAGACCTTACAGATCATTCTCCCCTACTCAGCCGGACTTGCCGTGGTGGGTTTGCTTGAGTCCTTAATGACAGCAACCATCGTTGATGATTTAACCGATACACCAAGCGATAAAAGCAGAGAGTGTAAAGCACAAGGCATCGCCAATATTGGCTCGGGACTGTTAGGTGGCATGGCAGGTTGCGCAATGATCGGCCAATCCGTTATCAACGTGAAATCAGGCGGCCGTGGCAGGCTGTCAACGCTTGTTGCGGGTACAGTCTTGTTAATGATGGTGGTCTTTTTCGAACCACAGGTATCACTAATACCCATGGCCGTGCTGGTGGCAGTGATGATCATGGTCTCGATTGGTACGTTTAACTGGAAATCATTTACCGACCTTCGCGAGTTACCGCGTTCCAGCAATACCGTGATGATCACTACAGTGATTGTTGTTGTCTGGACGCACAACCTGGCCTACGGCGTATTCGCTGGCGTGTTGCTGGCCGGTCTGTTCTTTGCAAACAAGGTTGGCCACATTATGTATGTGGCCAGTAATTACGATGATGAATCGGATACCAGAACCTATAAGGTAGTGGGTCAGGTATTCTTTGCGTCAGCAGAGAAAATGCTGGCTTCATTGGATTTCAAAGAGGCAATTGGCAAAGTAGTTATCGACCTGAAGCGGGCTCACTTTTGGGATATCACCGCGGTCGGCGCTTTAGATAAGGCTGTGATAAAGTTTCGTCGAGAAGGTGCGGTTGTGGAAGTTAGAGGTTTGAACGAAGCCAGCGAAACAATCATCGATCGCTTTGGTGTGCATGATAAGCCCGAAGAAATTGACCGTATATTGGGAGGCAACTAATGAACAGTTACCCTGGAGCAGTGCTCGCCTGCATTGATGGATCCCGGTTCAGTGCGGCAGTGTGTGACTACGCGTCTTGGGTGAGTCAAAAAACCGGTGCGCCTTTAACCTTATTGCACAATATTGAACATTCATCGAATGCAGCATTAGTCGATTTATCAGGTGCAATCGGTTTGAACAGCCGGGAAACCCTACTGGAAGAGTTGACCGAGGTTGAAGCTCAACGCGCCCGCTTGATGCTGGAACAAGGCAAAGTGATGCTGGATGCGGCAAGTAAAAGAGTTTTAGCAAGCGGCGCAAGCGAACCCAATCTAAAGCAACGCCACGATGGTTTAACCGAATCATTGATTGCCATGGAAGAAGACATTCGCATCTTGGTGCTGGGTGTTCGTGGTGAAGAACATGAGCAAGACGATGACCATTTAGGCGCTCACCTGGAAGCCAGTATTCGCGCCTTACATAGACCAATACTGGTTGTTAACAGCGACTTCAAGACCCCTGAGAGAATAATGCTTGCTTACGATGGTAGTGAAGCCTCTGACAAAGCGCTCGCTCTCACCGTCAACAGCGCATTGCTTAAAGACTTACCAATTCATTTAGTAACCGTAGGCGAATCACCTGCTCGAGCCGCGCAATTGCAAGGCAGTGCGACGGATAAACTCAATGCAGCTGGCCATGAAGTGATTGCGGTTTCGCTTGATGGCAAAGCCAGCGACGCTTTACCGGAGTACCAAGCCGAGCACGATATCCATTTGACCTTGATGGGCGCTTTTAGTCATACAAGAATACGAGATCTGGTATTGGGCAGCCTGACAGCCAAGATGTTACTTAAAGCAAAAAGACCTTTACTGCTGCTGCGTTGAGCGTTCTTTGCTGCTGGCCTCAGTAAGCACCTGATTCGAGAGGTTGATAAACGCGACGAAGCTTGAGTCTGCGGCAATTCTTTCCTGCACTACCATTTCTGCCACAGTGGCTTGCAGGTCTTTCACATCTCGCGTGACAGACTCAGCTGTAGCGTCGTTTTCATCCATCGTCTTTCGCAGCTTAATAAGCTGATCAAGATAAACATCGATCCGATCTTTTCTGGCTTGCCTTCGCATTCTTATCAAAGCGACCAGTAAGCTGGTTAACGCCACGACGGCCGTAATGATAAAGGCCAACAACTCTGCATAACGCTCAAGATAACCGGGTGCGTCGCGATTGAAATAGCGAGTAGCACCTGGGTGCATAGGTAAATTTAATAAACTATGCTGTTCGCCGTCGGTGAACTTCGAGCCGGCTAGTGGATAAATCGCTCGTATCTCAGGCATTTTCTGACTGACACGGCGGGTCACCTCAAAGGCAAGATTTACATCCAGATCAGGTCGAGTAACCAAGAGAGTTTGCACTGCCAAGGTAAGCGTTGGCTTATCGCCAATGGATTGATACAAACCTTGCGGGATGATTGCCGGATCAAGATTTGGAAAGCGGATAGCAATACCCTCTACCCATGAGCCTTTGCCCAGCTCATCGATACTGCCAAGCCCCACCAATTCAAAGTCCTTGAGTCTTCGTAGCGCATCTGCCGACAGTATGCCGCCAAACACTACATAAACATCGGGGTCTTTGCCTAATGGTGAATCTAACAACTCAAATTTGGACTTCTCCGGCAACACGCCGTCGGAGACCAGGCGTTCAACCAATGAATACCCCGCACTGCCAGGTGGTCCAGCGTACAAAGAATGGCCTGCCACAATATCGTGCAAATAGGCGCTTTTATTAGCTTCATCTGTCATTCCTGGCTTTGCAATAACATGAAGAACGCTGGGGTAGAGTGACAGCAATACAGACATGTCATTGGCAGGTTTTGCTGGCTGTTCAATAATTGCCAGGTCAATCTCGCCGGCGCGCAAGGCCGCCGTCAAGGAATTGGAATCATCAAACTGCTGCCGGCTTATCGTGTAAGGACTTTCGCGACCAAGGTCGTCAGCAATGAGTTTTGATATTTTCGCGCTGGGCTCAACGGCAACCCAGCCAATATTGAGGCTGTCATTCGATTCGCATCCTGCTAATACAATGAGGGCACAAAGCGCAAAGAACGCTCTCATTGTTCGAAGAAGCGGTCATAGTTTTGCTGCGCTGACTGGAGGTTTGCGCCTGGCTTTCTATTCCACACATGGCGTCCATTGGTAAATGCAAAGGTTTCAAACAACAGCAATTCACCATCTTGAACAGCGAAGTTCTCATAGTCAGGGCAAGTTAGTTTGTTTTTAGCTAATGCAATCGCGCACCAACCGCTGAACTTCGGCAAGTATTGTTCCGGGTTCGCAATGAATAACTGCAGGTTCTCCGCGCTACTGAACTGGTGCACAAGCTTGTTGTACTCCGTACTCCATTGCGAGTCACCCTTCACCGCCTGATTCTCGGTATGGTAAGACACAAGGTCAAAGCCACCTACGGCAATACCATCGGGCGAACAGTGGCTGGTGTCATGCGCGGCAACACTCTCTGCCGCATTGCTGAAACTGCTTGCCATCATCATGAAAGACATCAAACATAGGCGCGAATAGAATTTCATAGGTCGATTTGCTTACTTTTAATCGTTTGTAAAGCTTTGAGTACTTTCTAATAGGGAAGTTCAGTAAGCCAAATCAAGACAGTAAATGGCCGTGCCTCATACAAATAGGCATACAATCGAATGATAAGGCCTGAATCTCAGGCCAAATAGTGCGCTTTCAGGAGTCTCATGTCTAATCTAAAAGACGCATACAGCCATTCATTGAGCGGATTCTTGTTCTGCCTGCTGGTACTCGCCGCTTGTTCTCAAACCGGGCTTGAAAAAACTCCCGCAGCAGATTGGTTGCTGCACAATGGTCTGATATATACGGCGGATAAGCGTCAACCTTGGGCAGAGCTTGTCGTAATAAAAGACGGCAAGTATGTGTATGTTGGCAATAGACAAGGTCTGCCCGCAGCTTATATGAATGCAAGCAAGATTACTGATCTAGCTGGTCGTATGGTCATTCCAGGCATGGTCGATTCGCACACTCATCCAGGCCAGATAAACCTTATACAATTCGATGCGACATTTGACGCGCGTGATAGAAAATCGTTTATCGCTGAACTTGAGTCGTATGCAGCCGCCAATCAAGGCGATGATTGGCTACTGGGATGTTGCTGGCCGACTATTGAATTTGTGACCGGCAAATCAGGCCCTGATCGTGAGGATCTGGATCGCATTTTTCCGAATCGCCCTGTTTGGATTAACAGCAACGCCGGGCACAGTTTCTGGCTAAATTCCAGGGCCCTTGAGAAGCTGGGACTAAATGCAGAGTCCAAAGACCCCAAGTTTCCGATTGCCATGTATAACCGCGACGAAAGCGACCGCCTCACTGGCTGGATCAAAGAAGGTGCTGGTTGGCAGCTTATGGATGAGGTGTTTCCAGTTGACCAGAAACTTCACGAAGCAAGCATTCGCGATATGTTGCGCGTACTCAGCGAGCACGGCGTGACAACGGTGTTTGACGCGGGCAACAAAGACTTCAATGACCGCGTCTACAGCTTTCTACACACTTTGGATGAAGCCGGCGAGTTACCATTGCGCTACGAAGGTACTTTTCGTATCTCTACTCCTGATCGACTGCAGCTGGGCATTTCTGAAATGAAACGATTTCGAACAATGTACGCTGGCAACCGGTTGCGCTTCAATACCATTAAATTGTTTATGGATGGCGTACACGAAAATCGTTCCGGTGCGCAGCTTAATCCTTACGCCGATAACCCGGATCATGTCAGCGATACAACTGTCAGTGTTGCACAACTACGCGACTATCTCATTCAACTTCACAGTGAACGATTTGATTTGCATGTTCACGTGATTGGGGACATGGCCAGTCGACGAGTACTTGATGCCGTGGAACTCGCCAAAGCCGCAGTTGGAGAAGACTTCTACCCAAGAGTATCCGTTGCTCACGTACAAAACACCAACCCATCAGACTGGCCAAGATTTGCGGAACTGGACGTAAGTGCGAACTTTACGCCGTGGTGGATGGGTTTGGACGACCCTGACCCGATCGCCGAGGCACTGGGGCCCAAGCGCGCCAATGATACGTATCGCGCCAAAGCGATTGCTGATGCGGGGGGCAACGTAACGTTCTCAAGCGATGATTGGACTCTTGACGTACTGTCGCCTTTTCTTGGAATGCAGGTTGGGCATACGCGGCAGTATCCTCGGGAGTGGCAAGAGAGCGAGCAAAACCGTGACGGCATTCGTCTTCCTTTATCCGAAAAATTGCCGTTAAAGCTTCTACTGCAAGGCTACACGATTAATGGTGCCTATCAGCTGCGCATGGAAGACGAGATTGGATCAATTGCCGTGGGCAAGGCCGCCGATATGGTGGTGTTAAAGGACCACCTGTTTGAAGTTGATCCTTATGAGCTCCATCAAACCAAGCCAACGGCCGTTATTATGGAAGGCGAGTTAATCCAGGGGATTATGCCGCAATAGACTTACTAGAGCATTTCCTCTGCTAACAGTTCCAATGTGGCCGGATCTCCACTACCAATCAGCATGCTGCCAACCTCACCACGCTTGCCTGCGTCTTTCCAGCGCTGCAAGCGCTCACGAATTCGACCCGCTGGCCCCACAAGTGCAACTTCGTCGACCAACTCATTGGGTACCAATGCTTCGGCTTCATCCTTGCGTCCTGCAAGGTAAAGATCCTGAATGCGCTCTGCTACATCACCGTAGCCAAGGCGATGCGCGTAGTCGTTGTAAAAATTCTTACCCTTCGCGCCCATGCCACCAATGTACAAGGCCAGCATAGGCTTGCCCGCTGCATACGCGGCGTCAAGGTCATCCATCATCACGCAGCTAACGAAAGGGGCTATATCGAAATCGTTGAGACTCTTGTCACCGCCGGCTTTGCCAAACCCGGCTTCCAGGTCTTCAGCAAAAATGCCGTACTTGTCCGGGTCCATCCAAACCGGAAAGACGCCATCGGCCACTTCGCCTGCGCAGCGTAAACCCGCTGGTGTAATTGATGCGGTATAGATAGGAATTTCTGGATTGCCTGCGAGAATAGACTTCAATGGCTTACCTAGCCCGGTAGTACCCTCTCCGGTGTTGGGCATTTGATACATCTTGCCGTCAAAAGACACCTTCTCATCGCGTGCCATAATCGCTCGCATTATCTGGATGTACTCGCGCGTGCGGGTGATTGGCTTGCCATATGGCACACCGTGCCACCCTTCGACTACCTGTGGTCCAGAAGCACCAAGTCCTACAATAAAGCGGTCGTTTGACATTTGGGCCAACGACATTGACGTCATTGCTGCCATTGCCGGCGTACGAGCGGGCATCTGCATGATGGCGGTACCTACGCGAATCTTCTCAGTTTGGGCCAAAACCCAGGTAGCTGTAGTTACGGCGTCACTACCATAGGCCTCCGCGGTCCAAACCGAGTCAAAGCCAAGGCTTTCTGCGTGCTTGATCAAGTCCATGTTGATGTTGATGTGCTTGCCGGAATATCCCAGCAGAAAACCTAATTTCATGATTGTCGTTCCTATGCAGTGAAGACAGTGACCATCTCGGCGATTGATCCTGGACATTACCAGGGTAAAAGTCGCTGTTACTCGATGGTAGAGTAGATGCCACTAGAAGCGGGAAAGTATACAACACCCATGTATCACCCGCATGACATGCTGCACCCACTCTTAAGGAATACGAATGAAGCTAGGTTTAGGATTAATACAAACAGCATTCAGCGCACAACCCGCCCTGGATATGGATGCTGTTGCACTGGCTGAAAAATTAGGCTTTGATTCAGTATGGGCTGCCGAAGCCTATGGCAGCGACGCTGTAACTTGTGCTACCTGGCTTGCTGCACATACATCAACAATAAAAGTGGGTACCGCGATCATGCAGATGCCCGCGCGCAGTCCGGCGTCAGCAGCAATGACAGCAATCGGTCTGGATGCACTTTCTGGTGGTCGTTTCATTCTTGGCTTGGGAAGCTCAGGTCCCCAGGTCGCCGAGGGTTGGCATGGCGTACCCTACGATCGGCCATTGCTACGAAGCCGCGAGTACGTATCAATTGTTCGGAAAATTCTAGCTCGTGAAGAACCGCTCACACACGACGGATACCATTATCAACTACCTCTTACCGGCACCAATACTACTGGCATGGGTAAACCACTCAAGAGTGTGGCGCATCCTAATTCTGATCAACCCATATATCTGGCGTCGATTAGTCCAGGTGGCCTGCGTCTAGCTGCTGAGATAGCTGATGGTGTGCTGTTATCGTTTATAGATCCCACCAATACCTATGACTTCGTAGACCGCCATCTGGAGGACGGCTTTGCAAAAAAGGAAGCGAAATGCGCACGGAAAGATTTTACCGTCAGCACGTTCCTCAGCGTAATCGTTAACGATGATGCTGAAGCAGTTATTAATATGATGAAACCTCAGCTTGCTCGTCAGTTTGGCGGCATGGGTTCAAAGGGTAAGAATTTTTATGCAGAGTTTGCACGAAGAATGGGTTACGACGATGAAATCGAGCAGATACAAAACCTCTATCTAGCGGGCCAGAAAGACAAAGCCGCAGAAATAGTGCCTGCGGAGCTGATAGATCGTACCAATTTGATTGGTCCGGCTGGTCGAATACGTGAGCGGCTTGCTGACTGGAAAGCGGCTGAGAAGCGCGGTTCACTGGATATGATGTTGGTGACCACACCGCAAAGACAAGGCTTGGAGCTATTGGCGGAAGAACTGCTCTGAACTGAGCCAACAGCCTCCCGAAGGCAAACGAAGACTCGCAGTGCCTGACCACTTCCTGCACTCATAGAACCGGTATGAGACGCAAGTCTCATTCCAGTTGACTAAAAAAAGTTCACCGCCAAACTGTGGCGCTTCCAGCTATAGTCTAAATAACACTCTATTTTTTCGTTAGAAAAACCACGATACAGAGATTTATTTATGCATACGTTTGTCAGAAGCTTCCTAGTCGTCCTTGCCGTTAGC
>JBGCDE010000202.1:0-3230 GCA_045105115.1 Pseudomonadales bacterium
CCATGCGACCGGTCACAAAGAATGCCAGAACGAACGTGAGAGTATTCACAGCTAAGTCCCGCCAGCCGTAAATAGTGGTACGTGCGGCGCGGTCGTAATCGACCAGCAGGTTTTTTTGCTCAAAATAAATAAATGAACCGATGCCTGTATACAAAATTATGAACAGGCCTATGCCCAGTAGGTAAGGGTTGGTAAAAAATTCAACGAAACCATTCAGCGGGTTGCCGCCAATGCGTTTGGTGCTGTCATCCAGTGCCAGGGATTGATTGCCAAGTTCCGTCGTCTTTAAACGTTGTAGTGCAACTATTAGAGGTATCGGCAGCAACAACATTGTGGCAGCAATCAGCATTAGTGACTGTATGCCAAGGTTATTTGCAAACAATGCTGTAAATGCCGGGCCCGCGATAGCGCCTAAACTGGCTCCAGCTCCAATACTGCCGAACAAGCGTCCGGCCTGTTTTTTGTTGAAAGTGTCGGCCATAAAACTCCAGAACACCGACACATGAAACAGTGCGAAGACGCTGACCCATACGTAAAAGCTCTTATCAACAAGCTCGCCAGCTGCGTTACTCACCAGCACGTAAAACGCCACGAAGCTGGCCGCGAAGCCCAGGTAGACAGTGGGTACCAATCGAGAAAAGCGGACTCTAGAGACTAATAGGCCGTAGAGAGCCACGATTGCAGTACTAATAAAGAAATTGATTGTCCACAGCCAACTAACCTCGGCATCAGTCCAGTCGCTGGCCATCGCGTCGCGTACCGGTCTCAGCACATAATAGGCGGCCATCAAAATGAATACGAACAGAAAAGAACAGACGGTTGCTTTGAGCTCATTGTCACGGACGTTGATGCTGCGCTGCAAAGCACCGAGTAATGCGTTTTCACCTGCGGCCATATGGGGCTCCTGATTAATCGCCGCTACTCTAGCATATCCTGTTGAGGGCTTAACGTTGACGTTAACGTCAACTTGACCTATAGTCTGCCAACAACGGGAAACCATTGATGTCAGATTCAACACATTTCACCATATCAGAGCTCGCCAAAGAGTTTGATGTGACAAGCCGAACTATTCGCTTTTACGAAGAGAAGGGCTTACTAAGTCCTGCGCGCAATGGTCAGCACCGCATTTACGACAAGGCCGATAGAGTGCGCCTGGAATTAATACTTCGTGGCAAGCGGGCCGGGCTTTCCCTGGATGAGAGCCGCGAAATTATCGATATGTACGCACCTGGCAGCAGTAATGAACGCCAGTATCGTTTCCTGCTCGACAAAGTGAACGATAAGCAGGCGCAGTTAGAGCGCCAAATAGAAGACATTCAGCAGCTCATAGTCGGTTTGCAGGAAGTGCGCAGCCGCTGTGAGAAAGCGCTAAAGACCAACAAGCATTGAGGTATCCATGGCTATTACTTATCCCACACTAAATTTTGATCTGGGCGAAGACATCGACATGTTGCGCGACAGCGTGCGTGCATTCTGCGACGCCGAGCTTGCTCCTCGCGCTGCAGACATCGACCAAACTAATACTTTTCCAATGGACATGTGGAAGAAGTTCGGTGACATGGGCTTGCTGGGCATCACCGTGAGTGAACAATATGGCGGCTCAGAAATGGGTTATCTAGCGCACGTTGTGGCAATGGAAGAAATTTCGCGCGCCTCCGCTTCTGTCGGTCTTTCCTATGGCGCTCATTCAAACTTGTGCATAAACCAGATTTTCAGAAACGGCAACGACGCGCAGAAAGAAAAATACTTGCCAGGGCTCTGTTCAGGTGAACATGTTGGTGCTCTGGCTATGTCTGAACCAGGTGCTGGTTCAGATGTAGTCAGTATGAAACTTAAAGCGATCAAGCAAGGCGACAAGTACATATTGAATGGCAACAAAATGTGGATCACCAACGCACCGGATGCACAGACTTATGTCATCTACGCCAAAACCGATCCGGAAGGCGGTTCAAGAGGCATAACGGCCTTTATAGTAGAGCGCGATTTCCCCGGTTTTTCCCGAGCGCAAAAATTGGATAAGTTAGGTATGCGTGGTTCCAATACTTGCGAATTGGTGTTTGAAGATTGTGAGGTGCCTGCCGAAAACGTACTTGGCGCAGAAGGCCAGGGCGTTGGCATTTTAATGAGTGGCCTGGACTTCGAACGCACAGTTCTATCGGGTGGCCCTACTGGCATTATGCTCGCGTGCGTAGACGCTGTATTGCCCTACATACATGATCGCAAACAGTTCGGTCAGGCAATCGGTGAATTTCAGCTGATACAGGGCAAGATTGCGGATATGTATACCGTGATGAATGCTTCGCGCGCATTTTTGTACACAGTAGCCAAGGCTTGCGATCGTGGCGAAAGCAGTCGCAAGGACGCGGCCGCCGTGATTCTCTACACCGCGGAACAGGCTACAAAAATGGCGCTTGATGCGATTCAGCTGCTTGGTGGCAACGGTTATATCAACGAATTTCCAACCGGGCGCCTGTTACGCGATGCCAAGCTATATGAAATTGGTGCCGGTACTTCAGAGATTCGACGCATGTTGATTGGTCGCGAGTTGTTTAACGATACACAATAGGGGCGCATTTTATGCCGATTATAAAAACAAAGCTAAACACCAGGGCGGACGATTTTGCCGACAATGCGGCGCATATGCAGGCCCAAGTTGATGATCTAGGGGCGAAGCTTGCAGAGATTAGCTTAGGCGGTAACGAAAAATCACGTGAACGCCATGTCAGCCGCGGCAAGTTGCTGCCAAGAGATCGTGTTGCGGGCCTGCTCGACGAAGGTTCGCCTTTTCTTGAATTCTCACAGTTGGCAGGTTACCAGCTCTATGGCAAAGACCAGGTTAATGCGGGCGGCGTGATTACTGGCATTGGCCGAGTGAGCGGGCAAGAATGTTTGATAGTGGTCAATGACGCGACGATCAAAGGCGGCAGTTACTACCCGATCACTGTGAAGAAACATCTTCGTGCACAAACCATTGCTGCAGAGAATCATTTGCCGTGTATTTACCTGGTGGACTCAGGTGGTGCGAACCTGCCTTTGCAAGACGATATTTTCCCCGATCGCGATCACTTCGGACATATTTTCTTTAACCAGGCCAATATGTCGGCCAAGGGCATTCCACAGATTGCAGCCGTTATGGGTTCTTGCACGGCGGGTGGTGCTTATGTGCCCGCAATGGCTGATGAATCGATTATTGTGAAAGAGCAGGGCACCATTTTTCTTGGTGGTCCGCC
>JBGCDE010000203.1:0-15586 GCA_045105115.1 Pseudomonadales bacterium
CTGGAACAATAATAAGGATGGCCACAACAGGCGAATCAGTACCGCCAGTTACCGTAACGGACATAAAGATCGATGCGGCCAATATAGCGATAAAAAGATGACAGGCTAGCAGACGATTTTTCGTTATGTGGAATACCAGCAGACACACGCTGTATATTGATGTTGTTGCGACAAATGAGAGCGCGCCAAAATGTGTTCTCTCGCCCGCCAGGAACCACCAGATTACAAACAGAAGTAAAGTCGCGAAAATAACAGCCAATATGATTCCAGCGCACAATCGGCTATGGAACCTATCCATAGGCGATAGCATTGAGACGTCGCCTATTACGCGACTTATGAGTTGATTGGCTATTTTCATGTCCGTCCGTGGGCACGATGTATCCATTAACTATAGAATGCGGCGGGAAATTGTGCTCGCGAATGGACTCTATTGCCGGATATAGTCCATCTATAAACCGTTCTGGCTGTCTGTTATTTGCTCAACAATAGTCATCGGCTAGTATTTGTGCAGCTACTAGTGTTGACGTCAGGATTTCGAAAAAATTATGTCTCCTTAAGCTCACCCATAGAATCTGCTAACGCAGCGATCGTAAAATCAATATCTGCGTCACTGTGTGCGGTAGACACAAAGAACTTCTCTTGGCCTTTTAAAACACCGCGGTCCAGCAGTAAGTCTTGTAACTTAAAATGGCGTTTCCAGTTTAGACCCAATGAGCTTCGGTGGTCATGCACTTCCTCTCCGTCAACAAACCAGGGTTGAAACGCTGTGGCTTCACCCAATACTTGGGCAGGAATATCAGCATCGCGAAGCAAGTCAGAAAGAGCGTTTTTTAAGCGCAACCCTTTTGTGTTTACTTCTTCATACACACCAGGTGCTTTTAACTCTTTAATCAGCGCACTTGCGACTGACGTCGACAAAACATTGCCGCTATATGTACCCGTTAGCCTTACATGCTTTCTTTGCTCAATACCGGCACGACCGGCCAGGTCCATGATATCCGAACGGCCGCCAACGAAACCAAATGGCAAACCACCGGAAATTGCTTTTGCACCGGCGCACAGGTCTGGTACCACGCCGTAGAATTCCTGAGCACCACCCAAGGCCAGACGAAATCCAGTGACAACCTCATCAAATACCAACGGTATGTCCAACTCGCTGGTAATATCGCGTAGTCCTTGCAGAAATCCTGGTGCCGGTACAAAGGTGCGACACAGCGGTTCAACCATCACACAGCCAAGTTCATCTTGATGGGCTCTTAGTATTTCGGCCGTTTTTTCAAGATCATTGAACGGAGCAATCAATACTTCATTTTCGGTTTGGGAAGTGATTCCCGCAGAGTTGCACACCGCTTTTGGAAAATCAGCTACCTTCATCGTCCATTGTGCGCTCATCAAGGCGTGATCGTGCATACCGTGATAGGCCCCTTCGAACTTGAGCATCTTGTCGCGCCCACGATAAGCTCTCGCCAGTCGCAGCGCGTACTGTGTGGCTTCTGAACCGGAGTTATGAAAGCTCACTTTTTCAGCGCATGGAACGATGTCAACGATATCAGCGGCTAGATCAATCGCAGCATCGTTGGTGAGTAGAAAAGAGTTACCTTCGGCTACACGCGCGTGTACCGCGTCTACCATAGCCGGGTGGGCATGGCCTAGAAACATTGGGCCGGAACCAAGCAAGTAGTCAATGTATTCATTACCGCTAGCATCAAACACTTTCGCGCCCTTCCCTCCGGTCATCACCATGCTGTAGTCAGGATTGATTGATGCGCTGCGAATACCACAGGCAAGCGTTGCATCTGATTTTGCCAAGAGTGTTTTTTCACGCTCGCTTTGCACTTTTCTCTTAAATCTGGCGGCCATTGTCTGTCTTTTCCAATCTCTAGCTTATGTTGACGTTACATGCATTAATATACTTAGAAAAGCGCTCTTGTATCTTTTGTCGGCTATAACTCTTGGGCGCCGTTGCTCTGTGTTCGTGCTTGCCGTGCTTGTGTTGGGGATGATCCTTATGCCATGCGGTCATGCCCTGCTCGGCGGCCTGAGTCCATTCTATGCCTAGATGCCTGTACGCTTTTTCCATCTGCGCAACGGGATCGGACACATAGTCTTCGAAGTACACATCCGCAAACTGCGATTCAGGATACAGTTTGCGAATGTCGATTGCCCTCGTGGTTGCGTCGGCCCATACATCGGTTTGTTCTTCCAACAGATCATCACGGTCAATGCTTTCCGGCCACGCAGACTGGGCGCGATTGATGGCATTCATGTTTGTGTATGAAGAAAGCACCGATGCAGGATCTCTGTGCGTCCAGATTATGCGTGCGTCCGGGTATACCTTCATAAATGACTTGAGATGCTTAAGGTGCACCGGGTATTTAATAGTCCAGGGTTTCGCAGGTTCGTTGGATGCAATTGTCTGCAGCAACTTCTTATGCTGTGTGTAGGTGGGTACCATGTCACAATGCTCGTACCATTCGTTATACAGCGGTACGCGTGAACAGATTTGCCAGTACTCGTCCGTGAACGTTTGCGCTAACAGATGACCGCATTCGTCGGGAATGTGAGCTTCGTTGTAATGCATGGCGCGTGTTTCGGGTACTCTTTCGTAGTTTGCTTCAATGCGTTTTTGAGTAGTCTGGAAGTCTGGGTGCTCCTCCCAGGTATCGCGAGGTGGACGCGGTTGCGGATGCTCACTCATCCAGTACTGCATATGTTGGCGATTGGGATCACCAGCAGCGAGATGTTGCATTGCAGTGCTGCCAGTGCGGACCATGCCGGTGATAACCAGCGGTTTTTCAATTTTTATGTCGAGAATATCTGGCTTATCTTTAAAACGCTGCTCTGCTTTCAAGCGTTGCTCCAACACAAAGATAAGCTTCAAGCTGTAACCAATAGGTATCTGCAAATCACTGTGATCATCCTGCTGTTCCAGCAGCTTACGCAGCCCCAGCATGTAAGATTTATCGTCGCCAAAGTCGCTTAAACCTGTATTCTCCATAGCAATTTCATGCATGGGGTCGAACCAGTCAACAAACTTCTTACATCGCTTAATACGGCGCACTCTACCTCCTTAAGAAGATCGGGCAATTCATATCGGGTAAAAGCCATGCTCTCATAGCCTTTGAACTTCTGGAATAGCAATGGTGCTGTAGCAGAACTTTGACAATCGACCGCTACAAATTCTGTTGCATAAAATCCAATAGAAGCTCACTGGTCATGTCGCCTTTGGTCATCATATACGCGCTGATGGAGGCATGATTGCGATCGGCAATTTCCATAACTTCAACTTTGTGGCTGCGATATTCTTTCATTTTGTCCGCTAGATCGATAGATTCTTGCTTTCTTGCGTCATTATCGTTGTCTGCATACAAAAGCAAGGTAGGTGGCACATCAGGTCCAAGATGATTTGCTGGCGACGCATCCGGCCATTTCTCGCTTATCTCAGACCATACTGTTTTGGGTCTCTCTGTCGCAAGTCTTTCAACGTGAAAGAATCCGCTTATGGCTGCTACGCCACGAATGTCTTGAATGGATAGTCCATGCTCGGCCAAATACCGTGCGTCTGTACCGAGTAACATCGCCAAATAGCCGCCCGAAGAATGACCACTTACAAAGACACGCTCAGGGTCGCCACCATAGCTGGTAATGTTGCTATGTACCCACGCAAAGGCAGTAGCTATGTCTTCAATGTGAGAAGGATGAGAAACTCCGGGCGACAAACGATGGTTAACTAACACCGTTGTGTAGCCATTTGACGCAAATTTATGACCCAATTGCTTAAAGTCAGATTTATCGCCAATCATCAAACCCCCGCCGTGAATAAAAACCAATACGGGCTTTAAAGCACTGGCATTTGTATCTTCCGCGCTGCTCGGGCTGATATAAATATCCAATTGATCTTTTTGATCGGCATAAGCAGCATGCGTATACAAAGCACTGATCACACTCTCCGCCCTGGGTTGTTCATCTCCCCAGTTTGCAAAAAACAGGAAAAGCGCTGTTGCAGGGCCGATAAGCCAATCGAGTAAAGTCCACATAATTGCTTCGTTTGAGTATTGTTATGCCAGCGTATTTTGCCACCTGGAATAGCGAAAAACCAATTGTTACTGCAGGATCCACTTCATTTCCTTAATTCAACAAATGGTTCATTGATCACCACCGATGCATTGCATAAGATAAGCGCTCAGATTCATTGACATTACGCTATGGAAACATCGGAACTGCATGCATATTTTGGCATCGCGCTCGCGGCTATGTTTCTATATGCGATTATTGAACTTGCCTGGCTAACCGTTTTCCGCAAGCGTTCCAGTTTCCGACATGAGTTTTCCCAACCCCTGAGAAACTTGCCATTGATTATTGGCATTAACGTTGCGCTTCCTGTGCTCGGCACGCTAGGTATGGCGGCCATAGGCCAACACTTCGCGGTAACACAGCTTGGAAGCAATTGGTATTTCTGGATTGCTGGTTTTGTTATTTACGAGTTCTGGTACTGGGTGCATCACTTTCTCGCACACAAAGTCCGCCTGCTCTGGTGTTTGCACTCCTCACATCATGCACCCGACACAATGCACATGTTTGTCGGCTTCAATCGTCAGGTGCTTGAGGCAGTATATATGTCGTTTTTCCTAGGCTTTGTACCCGCCGTTTGTGGAATGCCGGTGGAGATGATAGTGCTTATCAATATGTTCGACGGCCTATGGGGCAGTTTGTTGCATGCAAGCCCGAAAGTTGTCAGCTGGCGCTATGGCTTGCTTGAAAAAATCATGCAAACACCGTCCTACCATCGAGCTCACCATGCAAAGAACCCTCGCTATATGGATACCAATTACAATTCTATAACGCTGTTTTGGGATTGGGTGTTCGGAACCTTGCAACCTTTGCGTGACGACGAACCAGTCGATTATGGAATAACCCGCCCCGTAGACGTTGAAAGCTGGCGCGATGTCCAGCTAGGTGAAATGACCTTGCTATGGCGCGATGTTCACGCAGCGCCCGGTTTTAAA
This sequence comes from Pseudomonadales bacterium, assembly GCA_045105115.1. GTDB lineage: Bacteria > Pseudomonadota > Gammaproteobacteria > Pseudomonadales > JAUIET01 > JAUIET01. The sequence continues at coordinate 5,007 of JBGCDE010000203.1, forward strand.
AACAAAATATGCTATCTGATGATGCCCCCGGGTTGGTCGCATACTGGCGATCACACAATGGCCAGCACACAAAAAATACTAGCAGGAGTTGCGTCATGATAAGCAGCACCGGATACTGCTATTCGGTAGCGCTGTTCTGATGGCTTGGGTCGATCAACTGGGCGGTCAATACACCATGCTTATGTACGCTTATGGTATTTTTGCTGTCACCTGGCCCTTGTTTCTAATTATGGAAAAACTGTGGCCGGTTCACGAGGCCACACCTGGCAAAACCTACGTTTTTAACTGGCAGATAGTCGCTATAAATTTTGTTTTGACTCCATTGGCAAGTGGCCTCGTTGTGCTTGGTACCCTGTCGCTTTCACAATATTTTGGACTGCCGGGGTTCGACTATCCGATTCTCGAGCTCGGTCTGGGTATTCCTTTTGTCGACGCGGCGCTGCAAATAGTCGTGCTCATTTTAGTCTCATGCTTACTTACTGACTTCTGGTACTACTGGTGGCATAGATTTCAACATGTCTTCCCGTGGCTTTGGGAGCTGCATAAATTGCATCACAGCGAAGAGCACATGAACAGTACCACAATTTATCGTTCACACTTTTTAGAGCTTGCTGGCCAAGCCCTGGTTCGTGGTCTAAGCGTTGGACTGGTGTTCGATTTAAATGGTATGCCCGAAACTTTGCTGGTGGTGCTGGCTGCTGGCTTGTTCCCGCCTATTTGGGATTTCTTTATCCATGCAAACGTGCGTATGGATCGAATCAGCAAGTTACTGCCATGGTTTTCCACACCTCAGTATCATTGGATTCACCATTCGGCGCTGCCGCGGCATCAAGACAAAAACTTTGCCATTTGGTTACCCCTGTTTGACATCATTTTCGGCAGTTACTACAAGCCCGAGCTTGATGAATATCCGCCCACTGGGCTTTCTTCCGGTGAGAAGATTGATACCTTATGGGAGGCACAGGCTGGTCCGTTCAAGGCTTGGCTTAGTGGAAGCTATCGCCAAACGTTGGAGAAGCCGGAAGCACAGGAACGCTAAAGTAATAGTAAATTAGCTGCCCAAAAAATTGGGTTTCCGTTTTTCCTTAAACGCTCTAGGTCCTTCTCTGGCATCGGAACTCATCATTACCGTACCTGAATGTTTTTGTTCTGTCTGAAATGCGCTGGCCCAGTCTTCGGTATGTGAATCAATAACGGTTTGCTTAATGGCACGCATTGCAAGTGGCGCATTGGCTGCGATACCGTCTGCAATTTCCTCAGCACGGACCAGTAATTGTTGCATAGGCAGCACCTCTGATATCAAGCCAATATGCCTTGCTTCTGCCGCGCTTATAGGTTCGGCCATTAACAGCATCTTCATCGCATTAGCGTATGAAATTTGCCTCGCGAGACGCACCATTGAGCCAGCCCCCGGCACCACCCCAGACTTAGGTTCTGGCAATGCAAAGATGGCGTGCTCAGCTGCAATGCGAACGTCAGTGGCCTGCAGAATCTCGCAACCACCACCAAGGGTTCGACCATTGAATGCACCAATGATTGGCTTATACAAAGGTTGTTCTTGCAGCATGCATTTACCAACAAGATTAGGTTCAGCTAGCAGCTTTCGCTCAATGTCATTTTCGGGTTGCTTGGCACCAGTCCACAGAGGAATAACACTGCCAAGGTCTCCACCGCAACAAAAATCCTCTTCACCTTTGCCTGTTAAAACGGCTACCCGAACTTCAGGATCGTTGCGAACCTCATCCCAGGCTTCGTTCAACAACACGAATACCTCTGCGTTCATGGTGTTTTTGAATTCAGGGCGATTAATTGTTAGCCAGGCTGTGTGGCCGCGCTTTTCATACAGAATGGCTGTCATGTGTGCTGTCCATAAATTTGTTAGTCTTCAATTAATCCGTAAAACAGAAATGGATTTAGCAGGAATATTTATTTCAAGTTTCGCCTCAATTGATTGCGCCGCAATAGCCTTCGGAGAAATAGTCTCAGGTTGCTCAAATGTATTGTGAGCATCCATAGTATCAGCCGTTAGTTGGCGCCCCTCAAGCGAGGCAGCGGGTTTATCATTCAGTTGAATGGAAAGAGGATAGGCTTGATTTGGATTCGTGTTGATTATGCCGAGGTATATATTATCGTCTACACCACGCGCCGCTGTCACATAGAGAGTACTGAGTGAGAAGCTATCCAGCGAGTAGTTTTCGACGTTTACCAGCGTTGCCGTCAAACGGGTAGCATTTTGGAACGGAGCGTAAAGTTGAAATGCGTGATAGCTTGGCGTCACCAGCATTTTGTCGCCGTCGGTCAATATCATAGACTGTAGAACATTTGCGATTTGTGCAATGTTCGCCATCCGTACACGCTCACTGTAATCATGAAAAGTGTGAAAGTTCAGCGCGGCCACCAAGGCGTCACGTAACGTGTTTTGTTGATACAACATGCCGTTGGAGTTCTCTTGCGGCATGGAATACCAGGTTCCCCACTCATCAACGTACAAGGCAACATGATTGTCAGGATCGTTTTTATCAAGTATCTCGCAGTTACGTTTAAGAAAGCCATCCATCCTGAGCGTGTGACTTAATGTAGAGATCCATTCGACTTCCGGGAAGTCTATCGTTTCCCCAATATTCTCGAAGTTCAAATGGTTTTCATTGTCTATGGGGTGCGTGTAGTAGTGAAAACTAACCGCATCGAATTTCAATAAGAAGTTAGGTTTGATATTCGCGCTGAGGTGTTCTGTCCATCGAGTGACGTCTTCTTCTACAGCGCCATGCCCACCACTGGCAACAAAATTAGTGGGTATATGCCAGGGTACGCGCGCCATGCTGGACCAGTGTTTATAGCGGTTGCAGTAATAGTCTGGCTCCATAAAGCCTCCTGCCCCCCAGGTTTCATTACCAATGCCAAAGTGATGCACACGGAAAGGTTCATCTCTTCCATTCTTGCGCCGAAGTTCAGCCAACTCGGATCGCGTCTCGCTGGTCATGTATTCCAGCCATTCCGCCATTTCACGTGGCGTGCCAGTACCCATATTGCAATTGATGTAAGCCTCGGCACCCAGCATTTCGACCAAATCAAAAAACTCATGCGTGCCCACATGATTGTTCTCTTCAACCCCACCCCATAGCGTGTTAACGCGCACTGGGCGAATTTCTTTAGGGCCAATACCATCACGCCAGCGATACTCATCCGAAAAACAGCCGCCAGGCCAACGCAGAACGGGAACCTGCAGCATTCTCAAAGCTTCAAGCACATCATTGCGCCAACCTCGGGTATTAGGAATTGTCGATTCCGGTCCGACCCACATACCATCGTAGAGCACTCTACCAAGGTGTTCAGCAAACTGACCGTAAACGTTCTTGTTTATTTGAGGACCAGAATTATTCGTGTCAATCGACACGGTGGCAGTGTTCATGTCGATCTCATATCAAAACACGCGATAACGCCGCTGCACATGCGCTTGGCGCACGCTGATAACGTCACAGCGTTGCTCTGGTGTTAGCCTTGGCATATCCTTCGGTATGTAGTCATCCACTTGATCGAGGCGAATTTTGACAGCTTTGATGGTTGGCCAATCCTTCTCTGGGGGGATTTCGGAATAAGCCCAGCGATGTGAGAGAAAACCTCTCGGCAGGCCAGTCGTATCTAGCCAATTTTGAACACCAGGATCGCGGTGCGACACTATCCAGCGCTGTTTACGATCTGCACCCATGAACATCTGGTGCAGGTTCATACTGCTTTGGTGATTGGCGTAGTCCGGCGATTCACCCCACAAATTGCCAAGATGCACGCTGACATACACTGGGTCACCTGTATAAGTGGCCTCAATGTACAGTGCTTCATCATCTTTCAAATCGTATAGGCCACCGGCGTATACATTGGTGCTCATGCCACCGCCGGTATCGCTTGAAGCACAATTAGGTTTGTTATAACCGTTTTCAGGGTAAAAGTACTTCCCGTCTTCAGGAGTGCCATGGCTGCCGTTAACATTTAGTACTTTGTCGTAAAAATCAAGCCAAAACTTCATGTGACCATTTACGATTGACCCCATCTGCCTAAGTTCAGCTGCACACTTAGCCGGCGTTAATGCTTCAGGGTGATCACCAGCACTATCCAGATTAGTAATACTCAAATGAATGGCTTCTTCGTTTTCCCAATCGTAAAACAACTGGCGGCCACTGATAAACGTGGCGTGCCGATCGTCTCCATCCGGGTTACGTTTATTGGGGCCCTTAACCGTACAAATGAAGTTACCTGTGAAGCCCTCAGGTTTTTCAGGTCCGAGTAAAAGTTCGAATTCTCCGTTGTCGTCTATCTGCAAACTGGCAGTATCCAGCGTGCCAAAGCCAGTACGGAAACCTGGAGTAAGCTCACGCAAATCGCCACTGTCGCCGGACATTGGTCCGTTCGCGGTTTCAAAAATTAAATACTGCGGCGCATACGGCCCTTCAGACGCGCGTGGTTCACCACGCCAATGACGAAAATCAGCGGCTTTGCCCCTAATAAGGTATCGGTTACGGCCGTCGATCGGCGCATAGAAATAAATGGCGTCAGCGTTTTCAATTGTCGACTTATTGAAAATTGACAGCGCATTACGAAATGATGGAAATTCAGCGTCTGCGTTAAAAGTGCGTTCGATGCCATGATGAACAAAGCCGGCAAGATAGCGGTAGCCCTCTGCCAGTACTCTGCTCGTGGGTTCGGGTGCGTACCGATTGGGGCTATCTATAACGTCTCTGGCGTCTTGCAAACTAGCGATGAGATCATCCCAAGCGGCACGTAGCTCTGCTTTGTCTTTATATACCTGATTTTGTTCAGTCATTACTTGAATCTTTTCTCGCTTGATTACTCGACGTAATCAAGATATCAGAGCACATCCTGGCTGACCATTACACCTGACACATAACCAAGGTATTGGGCTGACTTAGTAGTACGGTGGGCATTCGTAGTTTGTGTGAAGAATAGTTAACTCCAAGTTGTAACCGTAGATTTTGTCGAGTATCGATGTCGATAAGAGTAGAATCCGGTTATTTCCATACAGGATTTACTACAATGAACTGGAAACACTTCGGCAAAGTGCATAGCGCGCTATACCGCATCAGCGGTGGTCGATTCGGTGCAAAACTGGGCAATATCGATTGTGTTCTGGTTGAAACCGTAGGTCGCAAATCAGGCGCAACGCGAGTAGTGCCCATCTGCTGCTATCCATACAAGGATTCTGTGGTGGTGTCCGCATCCAATAGCGGAATGGACAAACACCCAGCCTGGTATTACAACCTGAAAGCCAAACCGGAATGCATAGCGCAGCTAGGTACTGACCGCTTTTCGGCGGTTGCCGAGGAACTGCCTGCTGAAGAGGCAGAGTCGCTGCTGCCCATGATTTTTGATATCAATGATCATCAACGCGAATACCGACAGCAAACAGACAGACCCATACCCATTGTTTGGCTACGTCGTGCGTAAACGCTTAGGGCGCGACGCCACCGTCAATTGTCATGCAGGTGCCGGTTGTGTAGCTTGAGGCGCTGGATGCAAAATACAACACCGCTCCAACTACCTCTGAGGGCTCACCAACACGCTTGAGCGCAATTGGTTCAAGCACATAAGGCAAAGTGTCTTTGTTGCGCACAAATCCTGCAGCGGCATCTGTATCGAAAGTACCGCATACAATGCAATTGATTCTCACGTTTGCCGCTGCGTATTCCTGGGCAGATGCCGCCGTCAGCGCGTTTAAGCCAGCTTTTGCAGCACTGTATACCGTTGTGAGCGGGCTAGGTTTGTAAGACGCGATAGAACTGATGTTGATGATGCTACCACCATCACCTTGCGAAGCCATTTGCGTAGCCGCAATTGCTGTCAAGCGAGTTGGCCCTTTCAGGTTAACATCTATTATTTTGTCAAAAAGAGCTTCGCTTGTTTCCAATAAAGAAGGTGCAACAGGTGACATACCGGCGTTATTTACGAGCACATCAATACGCCCGTAATGGTCTACAACGTGCTGGACTGCTTTTTCAAGGCCGTCCCACTGACCAACATGACAGCTTAAAGCAAGCGCATCACCGCCCTCTTTCTGAATCGCTTCCGCCACCTTTTTACATTCATCGAGTTTACGACTGGCTATCACCACTTTCGCCCCACGTCGGGCAAATTCAAGCACCATTGCTTTGCCAAGTCCGCGACTGCCGCCGGTTACCATGACCACTTTGCCATTTACGTCGAAAAGAGAATCTGACATTGATTGTGTTCCGTGCTTCGCCCTATTTAGGAAGTAATATCCAAAAGCTCAATATGGTTTTCTAGTTTGAAGGTGTAAAGCGGTGTGCCCTTGGCAACGTGCACTGCCGGAGGCGGCTCTGCGGGTTTTGTATCTGATGAGATAGTGATCTGCCACTCAAGGGGGTTCGCTGTCGCGGTGACTATTGCACGATTGTCGACGCCCTGAATCAAGGCTACCAGTCCTTCGTCACGCCCAGACATCAATAAATTGAACCAACCGAGTACGTTCGTATCGTCTTGAGCTGCGCAGTGCTTTAGCGTCAAGACGGCACTGTCAGGGCTGGTTTTTTGTATGTTTACGACGCTGTACTCTTGCGGTTGAAACGCCGGATGTACATTAACAACATCTACTACGGCATCTATCCCACCGTCGGTCAGTTCCAAACAACTTGCAAGTCTTTCACTTGCTACCCAGCAGCTTCCCGTCATTTGGAACGCGGTTATGTCGGCGACGGCCGCTTGACCATATCGCGAGGCTACCGCAAGCCCAAGTGTGTGAATCAGTAAATGAATCTGTATGCCAAGCTCTTTACAAATGACTAATAACGCCTGCCTGGAAAAACGCTCAAGTTCAAGTTTCTCAAACAGCTCGCCATCGTAATAATCAAGACCGTCACTTTCATCCATATCATTGCGATCAATAGGAGTATTGGCCAGCCTGGTTTCAATAACGGGTAACGCCACATCCGGCACACCCAGAGGTTCTGCTTCGGGATCAATGAAGACACGCCAACGACACACCGGAGACCCATCCGTTGGTACACGAGGCGGTCTGTGAACGGGACGCACGCGCGCTCTGGGATTGCCAGCGGCAGCAGTAGCATCAAAGGTTGGATCTTCTATATCGTGACACATCACTTTTACCGCCGCTTCACCGCGCGGCTCGGTATCAAGCAGTGGCCCACAACGATCTAGCCAAAAGACCCCTTCATCATCGCCAGTCATCTCAAAGTGGGCATCAAAATACTGATGACTTAAACCGCACTCTAACTGCATGCCTTTAAGAATGGCTTCTACGTCAGACTTTGTATTCAACCGCATGGCAGACTGCATACGTTTACTGTACACAGGGCTGGCCGCCATCCAATTGTGGATAGCAGTTTCTTTGTAAGCCTCTTGGCCGTGGTTCATCGCCAGCGCGGCATAACCGGTACGACTGTTCAACTGCCCGAGCAACATGTATTCCCGCCCAATTCGGGCCAGCTGCTCGCGAGAATAACTGTCTAAACCTGGTGTCGTCATTTTAGAAATGCCTGGAAAGCAGGGTTAAGAAATGCCAAGCAGGTTATCTCGTTGCCCTACAAATACTTCCGCGCAGTAACCGTAATCGATCGGCAAGTTCACGCCACTGACAAAGCCCGCCAGCTTGCTATTGAGCAATACCATGGGTTCTGCCATATCGGCACCGCTTGCATAGCGCCCATTGGAAGGCAAAAAAAGATCAATCGCCTCATCAGGCATTTGCCCTTCACCTTTGAGTTTGGTCATAAATCCGCTGTCTGTGGGTGATGGTGAAACGCAGTTGATACGGATGCCTTTTGCCGCCAGCGGTTTTGCATTCTGCATGGTGTATACAATGATGCATTGTTTGGAAAAACCATAGCCGTCGGAACAGCCTTCCGGATTGTCGTCCATCCACTGCTCAGCGGTGGCAAATGAGTTATCCAAAGCCAGAAATTCCTTCACTGTATCCAGTTTCGATTTCCAGGCCATGCCGGCCGTTGAGGCAATTGACAGTATTGATCCTCCTTCTGGTATTCGCTCTATCAACGCATCTGTTAGGCAGCGTAATCCACAGAAATTAATCAGCACGGTATCACGCGCAGAGAAAGGCGGGCTCGGAACCCCAGCGCAATTAAACAGCGAATCAACACGATCGGGTAGCTGTTGCAAGGCGGCGTCAATCGCACTTGGGTCTTTCATATCTACCTTCAGAGTGTGTGCGCCAGGCACATCAATAGTGGCGATATCCAAAGCCCACACATAGGCGCCCAGCTCTACCAATAATTTACTCGCTGCCAGCCCCATTCCCGATGCAGCACCCGTGACAACTACCTGCTTATCGCTATAACCTAATATGTCACTCACTTTACGCTCCTATTGCGATGGTCTTGGTCTCAAGGTATTCCTCAAAACCCTCCAACCCCATTTCTCTACCAATGCCACTTTGTTTGTAACCACCAAACGGCGCATCTGATCCGTAAAAATTCCCACCGTTCACATTAATCGTTCCAGTACGCACTCGTCTTGCAACACTAAGCGCCCTCTCTTCACTGGCTGACCATACACTGCCAGATAAGCCAAACTCAGAATCATTTGCGATGCGAACAGCATCGTCGTCATCTTCATAAGTTATTACCGATAGCACTGGTCCAAACACCTCTTCTCTGGCGATGCGCATGTCGTTTGTTACATCAACAAATACAGTGGGTTCAACATAGAAACCTTTATCTAACTGCGCAGGTGTGCCTCCACCAAGCAACAAACGTGCGCCATCGGCTTTCCCAATCTCAATGTAAGATAAAACACGATCACGTTGCTTGGCATTAACCACCGGCCCCATAATCTGGCTTTCAGACGATGGATCTCCGTATTCAATAAATCCGAAATAGGTTTTTAGTAATTCCTCAACCTCAGCCTGTTTCGACGCGGGAATTAGCAGGCGCGTATTCAGAGCGCAGCCCTGCCCAGCATGGAAGCACACCGCAAGAGTACTGAGCAGGCTGCTGTTTAAGTCTGCGTCATCCAGAATAATGTTGGCTGACTTGCCACCCAACTCCAGAAACACTTTCTTAACTGTTTCAGACGCTCTGGCCATTATGTGTTTGCCAACAGCTGTTGAGCCCGTGAAAGAAACCATGTCAACGCGTGGGTCGCTGACCAGCTGGTCGCCCACTTCTGCTGGATCTTCAGCGGTAATTACATTGAATACGCCGGCCGGTATGTCTGTGTGCTCATGAACAATTCGACCTAGCATGCTTGCTGACCAAGGCGTATCAGGCGCGGCCTTCAGTACTATTGTGCAACCAGCCGCCAGAGCAGGAATGCACTTTGCCAGATTGATTTGCAGCGGAACGTTCCACGGCGTTACGCATGCCACAACACCGATCGGCTCCTTCTCCACCAAGCGACGACTTTTCCCACCCATCATTTCCGAAATGCCAATATCGCGGCTCCAGGAATAGCCCTCCAGATTTTTCAAAGTGAAATCGATAAAACCAATTGGAATTTCACACTGTGGGCCGCTCGGCCCGCAAATACCCAGTGGAGCACCTGTTTCGGCCGATATTTGTTGCTTGAATTCATCCATTTCAGCGCGCAAGCCCTGTTGCAACTGCCTTATGCAGTTCAGCCGCAACTCGTGATTTGTGCTCCATTCACTGGTGTCAAACGCATTGCGCGCCGCAGCAATCGCGCTGTCCATGTCTTGAGGACCCGCATCGGCAACCGATCCTATCACCTCTTCCGTCGCAGGATTGATGTTCGGGTAAGTCTTGCCGCTGGCAGAAGCTTGAAGCTTGCCGTTGATAAATAGTCTGTTTTCGGGGTTCATCATTCGCTCTCGGCTTTTACTGCAATGGGTCTGGATTCGTCTTGAGCCAGAAAGACTCTTTCAATTCGCTCGCGCAAATACTCTGCGGTTGGAAGTTGTACGTCATTGTCTGCTGCGGTGCTAAGCGCGCAGTCAAGATCCTTGCTTGCGAGCTTACCCACTGCACCAAAGTACTGCTCAATTTGCTCTTCAGTTGCACCTAAGGCTAAAGCGTTTCGACCGCTGACGAACATATGCATTTGCTCATTAACAACGCCATTCGACAAACCTACCTCGCGCAGAGTGTCTACCGAGAGACCAGCAGAATCTGCCAGTCTTGTAGCTTCTGCCATCAACACAAACTCGCCGTACTGGATAAAGTTATTACAAAGCTTCAACGCGATACCACTACCAAGCGCTCCGGCATGCACAATCTTCTCCGCCGAAGTATCGAACACGGCCCTGCAGCGCTCAAGAACGGCTTCGCCGCCACCCACCATATAACAAAGCGTGCCGTCGGCGGCTTTGTGTGCGCCACCGGTAATCGGTGCATCAATCAGGTGTAGCGATTTTTCGGCTGCATCGGCTGCCCAGCGCAAAAGACTTGCTTGGGTAACTGTGCTGTGAACGCTGATAACGGTGTTAGCGGCGGCTAGCGCTAAAATGCCATCTGCTCCGTACAAAAGCTCTTCAACCTGTGCATCGTCACGCACGCAGATGCCGATGTGGTCGCACAACGTTGCCAGTTCCGATACGGTTTTACACGCTATCGCACCGG
>JBGCDE010000204.1:0-2657 GCA_045105115.1 Pseudomonadales bacterium
GGGCTAGTCTCTAACTTCCCGCAATGGCACTCAGACATAAAGCCAGAATTACTGATCTTCGTGTTCATGTTCATGATGTATTCGCTGATTCAAATTCTACTTTTCGGCCCGGAACACTGGGCCACCGCCATGCATATCGAGCGCATTTTCGTTATTCGGCTTTACTACTACTGGGATGCAACCAGCCTGATCGCGGGCGGATATCTGCTGCTGAGCATGTTCGGAATGCGCTTCCATAAGCGATGGCCGGCAATGACATTTCTACTGTTGTTTCTGGTGACCATCGGTTACTTCACCGTATTTACCAATCAGCTGATCGACGGCGTACGACCTGGGCCTCGTGACATCATCACGCTCAGTGCGCCCGCTAAATACGCATTTCTTGGCCAGGCAATGCTCTACCTCTTCACACTGGCCATTGTGATTGGACTGTTCAGAGCGTATAGATCCGCTAAATCGAATGAAGCACAGATCAAAAACGTTTACGCGCTCGCCGCTGCCCTGGTCTATGCCACTAGCTGCCTGCTTGGGCTGCACTTAGCCTGGCCCTTCTTAATGGCGACACGGGGCATATTGTTTTACGTGGTAGTAATGCTAATTGTGCAGCGCAATAGCTTCTTCGATATTCGCCCCGTGGCGGCGGTCACCGCGGAAGCAAATACATTGCGTGAGTTCTCGAAGATCTTCAGGGAATACGCCGGCGAAGACGTCGGACACCGTGAATCTCTGCGCCGCCTTGAAAGGTGCATGGTGGCCTACAAACTGGAAAAGGTAACCGGGTTTAAAGATGGTACGGGGTCAAGCTTGCCGCAGGTCGCTCAGAGCATGGACGTTAAGCTCAGTTCGCTGTACGACATCCTCAAGCGGTTAGAACTGGACAAGCCCCCGAAACAAAACGCATAGCACTTCAGCAAGCGCTACCCCAGGCCGCTGATTTTTTCACGCAGGGTCTCATCCACGGCACAGGGCTTTCGAGTCTCTGGATCCCACTGCACCATCACCGCCCTGCCCTCAACCGTCTGCCGCTCTCCCTGAGCCATTGCGCAATCAAGCGTGAGTGATGTGCGGCCTACCTTGGCCTCCGTAATACTGGCTATCACGTCCTCTCCGTAAAAGGTTTCGCCCCTGAAATCAATATGCACAGACGCCAGCGTCCAGTTCTTGCCGTGCGCAGGCCCACCGTCTACCAATGACTCGAGAAAACGTACGCGCACAACCTCAAACCATGCCGCAATTGACGCATTGTTGATATGGCCCATAACATCGGTTTCATAGAGTCTGGGGGTAAGCGTAATCGTAAATGGTTGCAAAAAAATATCTCCTAGTCGGTTTTAGTTTTATTGTGCCTGGCCAAGGGGTGCCTTCCAGGTTAGGGCCGCGGGTAACGGCGTTATTGCCATGTCGCCGTCTGCAGCACTGCTGATTCGCTGTCTAATTTTTTCCAATCGTCGCTCCGAGTTTGGGTGCGTTTGCGCAAACTCTAGCCAAAACGCCTCATCTTTGCTGTTGGCCATTGTTTGAAAGAACTCATCGGCGCCTAAGTAGGTTTGATAGTGGGCGTTCAGAATGTCCAAGGCACGCAAATCTGCCGCCGCTTCCATATCCCGATTGAAACTCAATAGCGCCAACATGCTTGAACCCGACAGTAGCCCGCCAAGGGGGCCATCGCCGGAGCCGCCCAACAAAGCATAAAGTGCCAACTGCAAAACCACTGCGCGGCTAGCGCCAGAGACAGGGTGTCGATAACGGATGTGCGCAATCTCATGAGCAACAACCATCGCAAGCCCATTTTCAGAGTTTACCTGTTTCAGCAATGCGTCGGTGACAATGATATGCCCACCCAGCGTTGCATAGGCGTTTGCCACGCTGCTGTTGACCAGATGAAAGTGGTAGCCCTCTTTGGGCACACCGCCGTCTTTCTCAAGCCCTGCGCCAGACGCATCCAGCGCAAAGCTGGCGTCAACCAACTTCGCCCCCAGATCCGCCAGTGCCTGCTGCGCCTCTGCCGGAGGCGGGCTATCACCCTGCTCCAGATATTGCGCAATGAGCGGCGCCGCTTTGTCTTCCCATGAAAAAGGAATGTAGGGCGCCATCAGGTCGATCACCAGCACAATAATCAGTACCACTGTGGCAGACCCAATCAACACCCCGGCCAATAGTTGCAAAAACTCAGAAAACGGGTTTTCGTTTTTGACGTTGATTCCTTCGGGAATCCTTGGGTTTTCGTCAGGTAGATTTGTCACATCAGCCCCTAAGCCGCTGCTAACCGATTCGGCTCCAGGAGCGCGGTGCCATAGGCCAACACTTCAACTGAACCAATCGACTTATCAGCATTACCGGAGACGCGACTTGTTTCAAACTTCACATTAATAATCATCGCCGAGCCCATGGCATCGGCCTGCGCCTGCATGCGCAACAAGGCTTCCCGCCGGGCGCGATCAATCAGCGACTCATAAGCACTGATGTTTCCACCCACCAAATTGCGCAACGCCGCCACAACTGTTTTGAAGTAATCTACAGACACCACTACTGATCCAGTGACGAGCGTAGTGTCACATGCCGTTTTCGTAGCCGGTGGAAAGCGCTCGCTCAATACCACAACGTGGCGCAACGCATCTTCACGCTCAACAATACTGCGGTAGTGTTTACTTTCTGCT
>JBGCDE010000205.1:0-4140 GCA_045105115.1 Pseudomonadales bacterium
CAGGGAGGTTCAGTACCATTGGTCAGGTGAAAGCCGATTGCGTGACTATTACATGAGAAGTACCGTCGTAGATGTTGCATCTTTGGTTGCCTAGTACAGCCATAGTCCCTATAATTCGCGCGCACTTTTAGGGTTCACTTCAAGGAACTTCTGAAAAGTTCACAGGGCTTGTTCGGGACTAGGTCCAAGAAGATGGGTCGCAGTTCTACAGGTATCAGAAAACCTCCCACACACCGCGTTGTTGGTTTGCAGTGTTTGATCACTGTTATAGCAGTCGGGATTGCTTGGGGATTGGGTGGTCTGGTAGCAGCCAAGTCAGCCATGTTCGGCGGCTTGATTGTAGTACTGCCCAGTGCGTATTTTGCCTGGCGCGCGTTTGCTTATAACGCAACGCGGTCAGCCGCCAAAGTAGTTGGCGGGCTTATACAGGCAGAAATGGGTAAGTTGTTGTTCACAGCCTTTTTATTTGCGGCGGTGTTCAAATTTGGCCAACCCTTAGAGTATGGGGTGGTCTTTGCAGCGTTTGGCTGCGTTTTAATGGGTGGCTTGGTTGGTTCAGCGTTTTTGTTAACGCAGCGTTGAACACAAATCAGGCTGATTAGCACGAGAGACGGACACATATATGGCAGGCGATAGTCAAACATCGACCGAATATATCCAGCACCATCTGCAGAACCTTACGTTTGGCAAGTTGCCCGAAGGTTATGAGCGGTATGACGGTGAAGTACTGGAGTCGGCTACCTGGACCATAGCGCACGGCGCTGCAGAAGCATCCGACATGGGCTTTATGGCCATTCATGTCGACACCATGTTTTGGTCGATTTTCCTCGGCGGCCTGTTTCTTTGGATATTCAAAAAAGTTGCGGATAACGTAACCACCGGCGTACCCACAGGTACCCAGAACTTCGTTGAAATGATCGTTGATTTCATCGACGACAACGTAAAAAGCATTTTTCACCACAAAAACCCCTGGATTGCGCCGCTTGGCCTGACCGTGTTTGTGTGGATTTTCCTGCAGAACCTGATGGACCTGGTACCGGTAGACTGGATTCCTTACGCTGCTCAAGTGATAGGCATTCCTTATATGAAGGTTGTGCCAAGCACGGATGTGAACGCCACTGCTGGCATGGCGCTGGGCGTATTCATTCTTATTCTTTATTACAGCATTAAGCAGAAAGGCGTTGGTGGATTTGCCGCCGAGCTTGCTTTTCAGCCGCTGCCCAAGTGGGCACTGCCGTTCAACCTGTTCCTGGAACTGGTGGGTTTAATCGCCAAGCCGGTGTCACTGGCCCTGCGATTGTTCGGTAACATGTACGCTGGCGAGATGGTGTTTATCATCATCAGCCTTCTACCGTTTTACTTGCAATGGACCTTATCGGTGCCGTGGGCCTTGTTCCACATTCTGATTATTACTCTGCAAGCCTTTATTTTCATGATCTTGACCGTGGTGTATTTAGCCATGGCGTATGATCATCACTAAACGACAGTTTACGCTGTCAAAAACGTTCGACTCTTAACAGGAGAAAACAATGGAAGCATCAATTATTACCCTGGCAGGCGCCCTGATCATGGGTCTTGGCGCGGTTGGCGCCGCAGTCGGTGTGGGTATTCTGGGAAGTAAGTTCCTGGAAGGTGCTGCACGTCAGCCTGAGCTGATTCCTCTGCTTCGCACCCAGTTCTTCATTATGATGGGCTTGGTCGACGCTGTGCCAATGATTGGCGTAGGTATCGGCTTCTACATCCTGTTTGCTCTCTAAGCATTCGCTGCTCACGCATTGCGCGTGACTCCAGTGACTGTTTTTAGATACAAACCAGGCAAGAGGTAGAGACGTGAATATTAATCTTACCCTTTTTGCGCAGCTCATCAGCTTTGCGATTTTTGTGTGGATATGCCGTAAGCACGTATGGCCACCCATAATCGAGGCGATGGAAGCGCGGCAGAAAGAAATTGCTGACGGCTTAAGCGCCGCCGAACGTGCCCAAAACGACTTGCAGCTTGCGCAAAACAGCGCGGCCGACAAGTTGCGTGACGCTAAAGTAGAAGCGTCTGGCATTATTGAGGCAGCCAACAAGCGCGCCAGCCAGATTGTTGACGAAGCGAAAGATCAGGCACGTGTTGAGGGCGACCGTATTAAGGAAGCTGCTCAAGCCGAGATTGATCAGGAATACAACCGCGCACGTGAAGACTTGCGGGCCAAAGTGGCAACACTTGCGGTCACCGGTGCTGAGAAAATCCTGCAATCGTCTGTTGATCAAAGCGCGCATCAGCAAATGCTCGATAAGCTCGCAGCGGATTTGTAGGGAAGGCGCATGGCTGAACTAGCAACACTGTCCCGCCCTTACGCACGCGCTGCCTTTGATCAGGCGGTCAATAGCGACAGCTTGCAAAGCTGGTCTGACGGATTGCAACTGCTGAGCGCTGTGTCGCAAAACGACAAAGTGCAAGTGTTATGCAACTCGCCGTCTTTAACGGCCGAAGAGCAAGCCAATGCAGTCATTACTGTGTGCGGCAGTGAGCTTGACGCAAAAATGCAAAACCTGGTGAAGCTACTGGCTGAAAACGGCCGCTTGAGCTTACTGCCCGAAGTAGCCAGTCAGTTTGAACAGTTCAAAGCCAATCGCGAACGCACAGTAGACGTGGAAATAACGTCGGCGTTTGACGTAGATTCGGCCACTGAACAGCGCTTGTCCGAGGCTTTGCAAAAGAAACTGGACCGCAGTGTTAACGTTGTTAGCTCTGTAGATAAAGAATTGTTAGGCGGCGTATTAATTCGCGCCGGCGATTTGGTTATCGACGGCTCAGTACGCGGCAAGCTTGGAAAATTGGCGGAAGCCATGGGTTCTTAGGCAAAGGCCTGAACCCAGTAACGAACACACCTAACGTTTAACGGTAGAGGATTTAAGAATGCAACAGCTGAATCCAGCAGAAATCAGCGAGATCATCAAACAACGCATTGATCAGCTTGATGTTGCTACGGAAGCACAGAACGAAGGCACGATTGTCAGCGTTTCCGACGGTATTATCCGCATCCACGGCCTGGCCGATGTGATGTACGGTGAAATGGTCGAGTTTGAAGGCGGCATTTACGGAATGGCGCTGAACCTGGAACGCGACTCTGTAGGTGCGGTTGTTCTAGGCGACTATAAAGACTTGCGTGAAGGGCAAACATGCCGCTGCACAGGTCGTATTCTGGAAGTACCGGTTGGTCCGGCTCTGGAAGGCCGCGTAGTTGACGCCTTGGGTGCACCGTTAGACGGTAAAGGCCCCATCAACGCTGAAATGAACGACGCGGTTGAAAAAGTCGCACCGGGCGTTATTGCACGCCAGTCGGTTGACCAGCCTGTCCAAATTGGTTTGAAAGCGATTGACGCCATGGTGCCAATTGGTCGCGGACAACGCGAACTGATTATTGGTGACCGCCAGATTGGTAAAACCGCGATTGCGATTGACGCCATCATCAACCAGAAAGGTACCGGCATTAAGTGTATCTACGTGGCGATTGGTCAGAAGCAATCATCGGTTGCCGCTATTGTGCGTAAGCTCGAAGAGCATGGCGCCATGGAGCACACCACCGTTGTTATGGCAGGTGCGTCTGATCCTGCGTCTATGCAATACCTTGCACCGTTTTCTGGTTGCACCATGGGTGAGTACTACCGTGACCGCGGCGAAGACGCACTGATCATTTATGATGATTTAACCAAGCAAGCTTGGGCTTACCGTCAGATTTCATTGTTGCTACGTCGCCCACCAGGCCGTGAAGCCTACCCGGGTGACGTATTCTACTTGCACTCAAGATTGCTCGAACGTGCGGCGCGTGTAAACGCTGACTACGTTGAGAAGTTCACCGACGGTGCTGTGAAAGGCAAAACCGGTTCACTGACTGCATTGCCAGTGATTGAAACGCAAGCCGGTGACGTATCGGCATTCGTACCAACCAACGTAATTTCGATTACAGACGGTCAGATCTTTTTGGAATCTGATTTGTTTAACTCAGGTACACGCCCTGCAATTAACGCCGGTCTCTCAGTATCTCGAGTGGGTGGTTCAGCACAAACCAAAGCCATTAAGAAACTGGCCGGTGGTATTCGTACCGCGCTGGCGCAGTATCGTGAATTGGCGGCGTTCTCGCAGTTTGCCTC
>JBGCDE010000206.1:0-15914 GCA_045105115.1 Pseudomonadales bacterium
ATTGGTATGGTCGACTGGCTAACAGCACAATTGCCACAAGAGAGCGAATATCAAATATACGCCTTCAATACGAATATCAAGTCAGTACTGGACGGTACAGATGGCCAATGGCTGAGCGTCTCTGACACACCTTTGCTGGAAGAAGCAATGGATGAAGTGAGACGCCTGGTGCCAAGCGGAGGTACCAGTCTTGCGAATGCCTTCGATGCGGTCGACGGCTTTGTCAGTCGACCGGACAATATTATTCTGCTTACAGATGGGCTACCAACCCAGGGAGAGAAACCCTCGTCGGGACAGGTAAACAGTGACAAGCGTCTGAAGTTCTTTGCTCAAGCGGTAAGAAACCTACCAGAAGGAATTCCTGTAAACGTGATACTAGCGCCTATGGAAGGTGATCCAATTGCGGCGGCTGCGTATTGGAATCTTGCCGCTCGTACACGCGGTTCATTCCTTAGCCCATCAAAGGACTGGCCATGAAACTGAGAAAACGCAGCAGTGACGATATGAACATCGCGTTTCTCGATGTTATTTGTTGTGGCTTTGGTGCGATTATTTTACTTCTGTTGATTACCAAGATTATGGATCCGGCTGCTATTGTGGATTCACCCGAAACGACTGATGCGGGTATTGCCGAACTGCAAGAACAGCTGTTCGATGTGCGCGGTGACGCCCGTGTCGAAAACGAAGACCTGACCGCAAAACGTGAGCAATTGTCGAAGATCAAGAAATACGTTGCTCAGCTGCAAGGTGAGCTCACGGTGCTGCGCGGAGAATTCAATGCCACTGATGATGACGCGGACACCAATACGCTGCTTGCTGGTGAATTAGCGTCTGCCCGTCAGGCGTTAACTGAAGAAATGCAGCGTTTGTTGGGCGAGTCATCTCAACGGAGCAACGATATTATTGGCGGTATTCCGGTAGACAGTGAGTATCTGATATTCATTATTGATACTTCAGGGTCGATGGTAAATTCGGCTTGGCCGCGCTTACAAAGAGAGATTATCGCCACGCTAGACGTGTATCCGGAAGTAAAAGGCATTCAGATCATGAACGATATGGGTAACTATATGTTTACCCGCTTTCGCCAGAAGTGGATGACAGACGAGCCACATAGGCGTCGCGCCATTGTAAGAAGCTTGCAAAACTGGACACCGTTCAGCAATAGCAGCCCGGTGGAAGGTCTTGAAGCCGCCGTGCGTACATATTACGAGCCTGGCAAGAAAATTAGTATCTTTGTATACGGTGACGATTTCAGCGGCGGCTCGATTGAACGCGTACTGATGACCATTGACGGCATCAATCGAGAAATTGAAGACGGCAAGCGATTGGTGCGTATTCATGCCGTCGGATTCCCTCATTTGATTGCCGGACGTGGTGTGCGACCCGGCGCCAGCTCTACTCGATTTGCGGCACTGATGCGCGAAATGACGTTCCGCAACGGCGGTAGTTTTGTTGGTCTGGTTGCCGAATAAGCTGAATATAATGCCTAATGTGATGTCTAAATCAGCAATAAGACTTATGATCAGACACAGTGAAAAGCAATGAGCAGGAAGCGTAATGAATTTGAACGTAGCTAATAGCCTCGCATCGCGACGCAGACTCCGCGCGCTGATGATGGTTGTTGTGCTCGGCGGGTGTGCAACAGCGACCGATCTTGAAGTGGATGTCTCGCAGGATTTTCCCAGTCCACTAGTGGTGCCAGCACCGGTGCACATGGGTATTTATGTTTCCAATGAGTTCGAGCAATACGTATTTCAGGAATTTGAAAAAATTCCGCGAAAACCTGCCAAGCAAAAGTCAAAGAAGCAGAAAGCAGTAAAACAAAAGCCGGCTGAACAGAAACAATCAAAGGCCAGCACCGCGCCGAGCAATGATGCAGAGAAAAACAGTGAAGAGACTGAAGAATCTTCTGGGGCCAGCACCACCGAAACAACAGCCGCTGCTGGTGAAGGAAGTGTCGCTACTGCAGAAAATACAGTAACTGCAAAAGAGCCAAGTAAAGAAGTATCCAAGCCAAAAGTTGAGCAACGCTTGAAAATGCGTGTTGCTCTGGGCGAGGCTCAGTCACGTATGGTTCGCTCTGTTCTTCCGCCGGTGTTTGAGAGTGCGACCTTACTGGAGTCATTGTCAGTCGATGCAAGGCCCAATGGTATGGACTTATACGTAGTGCCAGAGATTAAACGATTACAGTACACCACGCCTAAATCAACGCGCACCAAAGTCTATGAAATCTGGTTGCAATACGATTTCGTGATCTATGATCGCAACGATGATGTGGTGACACGCTGGAACGTTCCTTGCTATGGAAAAACGCCGTCGGCGATGATGAAGTCGCAGAAAGGGGCTTTGCAGGCAGCGACCCAAATGGCACTGCGTGATTGCGGTGCTGCATTTGCAACCGGATTCAGTGTCCATCCCGCTGTCGAGCGCTGGATGAAAGCGGACGAGCTAAGACAACAGGGCTCGAAGGGGAGGGCGGAAGGACCGTGAATATTCAGAAAACAGCGATCTTAAGCGCAAGTGCAGTGCTTCTGGCATTACTGACAAGTTGCACAACCACTACGATTGATGAATACCGACGTGACAGTGTGGACCTGCTGCCAGACCGATCTATCGCCGTTTTAGGTCGTCGTCATACCAGTGGCGCCGTTACAGAGCCGTTCATTGTTTCTTGCATAGGTAAGCAAATAGGCAAAGGCAAAAACGCGGTTCAGGTTTATAACGAAAGTGAATTTGCAGACCGTCTTTATCCTTGGTTTGAACCACGTACCGCGCCCTTGCAGCTAGACCGTCTTAAAACAATGTTGGCAAAACCGATTATTGCTGAAGAAGTGAAAAATATGGGCTTGCAATACATCGTTTGGGTAGATGGTAAAACGGCTCGAGGTGACAGCGCGGGTGGTATTTCCTGCTCCATAGGTGTGGGTGGGGCCGGCTGCCTTGGTTTTGGGACCTGGGAAGACGATGGCGAGTACGAAGTGTCTGTCTGGGATATCACTCAGGATCAGCCTGTGGCCGAGCTGAGTGCCACGGCCGAAGGCACATCGTATATGCCGGCGGTGGTTGTTCCCTTGCCACTGATTGCCAGAGTAAAAACCTCGATCTGTAACAGCCTTTCCAAGCAAATTAACCAAATGTTCCCGGACGCCTAGAATAATGATCTCTTCACTTGGCAGAGCATTGAATCGCACGAGCAAGCTCGCGATTACGATGCTGTTCGTTTGCATTGTTCCACTTTCCTCGCCGCTTCAAGCCGAGACAAAAGGAGAAAAGATTGGAAGAGAGGCTTATGAAAAACTGAATAGCGAAGCGCGCTATCCTGATGAAGAATTGCAGGCCTACGTGACCAAGCTTGGCAACTACATGGTTTCGCACAGCGAAATGGCCGATGAAGAATGGACGTTTACAGTAATTAATGATGAGTCACTTAACGCGTTTGTGACCGAAGGCCGATTCGTCTATATCCATACCGGTTTGCTGATGTACATGCAGTCTGAAGCGCAGTTAGCCGGTGTTATTGGTCATGAAATAGGGCATTTGGTGCATCGGCACCCACAAAAAAGGCAATCGAGCGCCAGCCTGGGTAAGGCCTTGTCAAACATTGCAACAGTGGCGGTTGCGGTTGCCACGGGTAGTGGACAAGCCGCTCGGTCGACCAGTCAGCTTGGCGGTCTCGCAAATACCGCGTTGGTGACTGGTTACGGTCGAGACAATGAGTTGGAGTCTGATGCAGCGGGAGCGCGTTATTTATTGGCAGCCGGTTATCCGCCCCAGGCAATGATTGATGGCATCTCAGCAATGAAGGACCAAGAGCGCTTTCAACGACTGAAGGCTAAAGAGGCTGGTGTTAAGTTGGCGGGCTACCATGCACTGTCTTCCACACACCCTCGTAACGACAGGCGTTTACAAGAAGTGATTCGCGCGGTTGGTCAGCTGGAAGAGGGGCAAGTGCGGCGCGGGCTGGACGGAGAATTTGAGCGTCAGCTTGAAGGGCTAAAATTCCGTGACAACCCCTTGATTACTCGAACAAATGGCAGTCGCTACTTGAATCGTCCGATGGACTTCACCTTGGCTTATCCCAGTGGCTGGAAAATTAAAAGTCGCGGTTCGGTGATCCAGGCTAGGGGGCCGAGTGATGGCGCGGTCGTTCAGATGAGAGTTAAAAAACTCAAGGAAGATATCACGCCAGAGAATTATTTGCGGGTGGCGCGAAACTTTACCGACTTAACAGACGGCCAAACGCTGGACACCGAAACAATCAAAGGCTATGCCGGGCGAATCCCGGAATCTGCGAAGTACCCTGAACGTCGCGTCGCCGTGATGTTTCATAAAAAGCGAGCATTTCTGTTTGTTGCGCAAGTCGAAAGAGGAAAGCAGAACGCTTTCTATGATTCCTTGTTTAGCGCCACGTTCGCGAGTTTTCGACCGCTCACGGACTATGAGAAAGCCATAGCGCTGTCACGACAGATTACCTGGCAGCAGGTGCCTGCCGGCACTACGTTTGCGGCTTTGGCTGAACAAAGTCCAATCAAACAATTTGCAGAAGAAGAGCTGCGATTGATGAATGGCCGCTACCCTTACGGGGAACCGAAACCAGGTGAATGGCTTAAAGTCGTTCGCTAGTCCAGCTCATAGGGTAGAGGCAGACTTTCAACAGCGATTCCATCCAGGTACGCGGGGTTGTCTGGGTTATTAAGCACCGCGAGTAATTCCACCGTTTCATTATCAGCTACCGCCGCCGAAATAACAGTACCGATCGCTTTATCACCTGATTCATTGCTGACACTGGTGCCAGCTTTGGGCAAGTTCTGTGAGCAAACACTCAAGCGTCTAATTGCGCGCTTAACCGCACCCTTGTATTTTGCGCGGGCAACAATTTCCTGGCCTGTATAGCAACCCTTGGTGAAGCTTATTCCGTCCGTCAGATGCATGTTCAGCATTTGCGGAATAAATTGATCACTGGTTTCCTGCTGTAAAAAACCTAAGCCCGCTCTTATGTCTTGTAGAGCCCAGTCATTTTCGTTTTGGTAAGTTATGTTTTCAACTAACTCCTTTTGCTCGCTAACAGGACACGCAAGTAAACATCGCGCTTGCATCGGTTCTATTCGAATAAGAACACCACTGCTGCAAGGGCAGCAATTCAAGGCGTTTTTTCCAGGTGCTTCAACTAACACGCTGTTGCCTTCATCGACGAGAACACTTCTCACCACCCAATCCTGAAGCTCGGAGATTGCTGCTTTGGAAAACACAATGTACTTGCTAAGTGTGGTCAACACGATGGATGCAGATGATGCTGGTACTAGCAATAAAAAATCATTAGATTCGGCTTCGCCAATTTGCAGCAGATAAAAGTTAGCTAGCAGTCGGCCTTTCGGAGTGCACAGACCGGCGTGTATGGCTTGCTCTGTAGACACCAGAGCTACATCATTGGTGAGCTGACCCTGCAGAAATTGTCGGGTATCTGGCCCCTTGATGTTCAGGCAGCTCCAGCTTTCTGTTTGCTCATTCATATCTGGCATAGTTGAGATTCGTCGTTTAAGTTCATAATTGAGATCCATTGCGCTGGGCGTGTTTCATCAAGTTCGTGCGCAAATGGCGCCTACAGCCGGTTATAATAGCGCATCTTCTCCAAGGATTTTCCGCAATGGCTAGCGATGTAGAAGCCCGCCGAGTATATTGGCACAGTCGTAGAGGTATGTTGGAACTGGACTTAATTCTGGTGCCCTTTGTTGAACAGCAGTATTCCAGCCTGGATGAGGCGGACCAGCAAGCGTATCGTGCCTTGCTTGAGTGCGAAGATACCGACATTTATGCCTGGATGATGCAGAGAAGCGAGCCAGACGAAGAATCATTACGACCCATAGTGCAAAGGATTGTACAACATGCAACTACCCATCGAGGTGCGCCTTAGGCGATCACGCTGTTATCTTGGATTGCTGGCGTTCTTGCTTTTAGCGTGTCTTTCGGCAATTTTTCTAAGCAAGCTTGATGATGCTGTCTTTACAATGGCTTTGTTCTGGACTCTTTGTGGCAGCTGGGATGCGTACCGGCGTCACTATCTGCTGTGCGCTAATTCCTCCATTATTGCTATTCGATTTGCCTCTTCTGGCTGGTCTTTGAAAACGGCAAATAATGAGTGGCGTCAGGCGGTACTGCTGGGAGCGAAGTCCACCATAACCGCCAATCTTTTGTGTCTTAAGTTCAAGTTTATTGAGCCGGATCAGCGCTTGTCACGGTTTTTCAGACCGACCGCATGCTTGTTCAATGACTCGGCTAATAGCGAAGACTTGCGCAGGTTGAGAGTGGTGTTGCTTAACTCCCCGTTAGACAGTATCACTTCCCGGAGTGAGAACAGTGTTCTCAGCTATTGGCGCTAACTCAGGATAATCAAGTGTGTAATGCAGACCGCGGCTTTCCTTGCGTTGCAAGGCAGAGCGAATAATTAACTCGGCTACTTGAGCCAAATTACGCAGTTCTATCAAGTCACTGCTAACTTTGTAGTTACTGTAGTATTCGGCGATCTCGGCAAGCAGAAGATCAGCACGATTCAACGCTCGCTGTAAACGTTTATCAGTTCTGACGATGCCGACGTAGTCCCACATAAAACGACGCAACTCGTCCCAATTGTGCGAGATCACTACGTCTTCGTCAGAATCGGTCACTTGTGACTCATCCCAGGCGTTGGGCATTGCTGGCGTATCCACGGCATCCCACAAAGACTCGATATGGTGACAGGCCGACTTTGCGTACACAATGCATTCGAGTAGTGAATTACTCGCCATTCTATTGGCACCGTGCAGCCCGGTGAAGGTTGTTTCACCAATCGCGTACAAATTTTCGAGGTCAGTGCGACCGTTTTGATCAATCATTACACCGCCGCAACTGTAATGCGCTGCAGGCACTACCGGTATTGGCTCACTGGTAATGTCCAGGCCAAAGCGGGCGCAGCCTTCCATCACCGTTGGAAAATGATCGGCAATAAACTCTTTTGGCTTGTGCGTAATATCCAGATAAACGCAGTCGCTACCCAAGCGCTTCATTTCGTGATCAATCGCGCGTGCAACAATATCGCGCGGCGCAAGTTCAAGCCGATCATCAAAGCGGTGCATAAAGCGCTCGCCGTCGGGCAGTCTTAAGTAGGCGCCTTCGCCACGCAGTGCTTCTGTTAGCAAAAACGACTTTGCTTGAGGATGGTATAAGCAGGTAGGATGGAACTGGTTGAATTCCATATTTGCAACACGGCACCCTGCACGCCACGCCATCGCAATACCATCGCCAGACGCACCGTCTGGATTGCTGGTGTACAAGTACACCTTACTTGCGCCACCAGTGGCCAACACAACAAACCGTGCCTTGAAAGTATCGACGTGACTGGTATTGCGATCGAGCACATACGCACCCACACAGCGACCTTGTTCTACTATCAGGTCTACTGCGACGTGGTCTTCCATGATATCAATGCGCTGCTCATCGAGGACGTTTCTAATGAGCGCTTCTACCACCACTTTGCCGGTAGCATCCGCGGCATGTAGAATTCTTCTGTGGCTGTGGCCACCTTCCTTGGTCAGGTGATAATCTTCATCGTCACCACGGCTGAACTCAACGCCTTGCGAGATCAGCCACTCAACGCTTGCCTTACTGTTCTCAACTGTGAAGCGTACGGCCTGCTCATCGCATAAGCCTGCGCCAGCGCTTAATGTATCGCTGACGTGTAAATCCACACTGTCGTCCGGGTCTATTACGGCTGCAATACCGCCTTGGGCATAGAATGAAGAGCCTTGCTCCATATTGGCCTTGGACAAAACCGCAATTCGTCCACGTTTGGACAAGCTCAGGGCCAGAGATAAGCCGGCAATTCCGCTGCCAATGATCAAAACGTCGTGGGAGAACTCTGTACTCATATAGTTACTACTCGCTGATTCGCGTCTTCGTCATGTTGCTCAAATGTCGGTAGCCGGCTACCATAGCGGCCGCCTGTTGCAAGCATATGCATTGTAATAGGGAACGCGCCTTCGCGCCTATGAGTTTACGCATCGTGGTGTTTAAGCGTAGTGTGTTTAACCGCCGTCTTTGAGGACAGTTTGTGGAGCCAAGCAGTCAGTCAGACCAACAGCTGGTACAGCGGGTCAAAAAAGGCGATAAGCGGGCGTTCGATCTGTTGGTTGTTAAATACCAACACAAGATTCTAGCCCTTGTCGCGCGCTATGTGCGAGATTCTGGCGACGTTCAGGACGTTACTCAAGAGGCCTTCATCAAGGCGTACCGTGCATTACCTAAATTCAGAGGCGACAGCCAGTTTTATACCTGGCTATACCGCATAGCCATTAACACGGCCAAAAACCACTTGATGGCGAAAGGCCGTCGTCCTCCAGGCAGTGATATCGATGTACAAGACGCCGAATATTTTGAATCGGCAGGACAGCTTAAAGTCATCGAAAACCCTGAAAATCAGCTTTTTGGCACAGAACTTAAAGAAATTGTGAACAAAGCCATATCTCAGCTGCCAGAAGACTTAAGAACTGCCGTAACTTTGCGGGAGTTTGATGGTCTCAGTTATGAAGACATAGCCGATATCATGGATTGTCCGGTTGGCACCGTTCGATCCCGTATTTTTCGAGCACGAGAAGCAATAGATAAGCAGTTGGAACCTTTATTTAGATAAGGCGACTAAACACAGCATTACACAGAGCGTTTGATAGCCGAGCATAGATTCAGGCATCAGAGAGAATCTCCGGACTTCTAAGGACTTAGAGACTGGATTTCGTAAGAGAGCATAGGCAAATGACAGAGCAATTACGGGAATCATTGTCGGCATTGATGGACAATGAAGCGACGGATCTTGAGGTGCGTCAAATCCTCAAACAGGCCTCGAGTTCAAATCAGGTCAACGAACAAATACGGCGCTACACAGCAGCGCAAGCAGCGATGCATGATGATGCTGCTTGGACAGGAATCGATATCAGTGGTCACGTGGCTGCGGCAATCGATGAGGAAGCGGCTGGCGGTGGCTGGAATTGGCTTAAACCGGCCGGCGGCTTTGCAGTTGCTGCGAGTGTGGCTGCGGTCGTTGTGTTCGCGACCCAGGGTTTGAATGGTATTGGTGTGGATGATTCACCTGCGCAAATTGCGCAGGTAGCGCCACCGACATCTTCGCCATTGCCGGCGGTCACGAATCGACAAAATGCACGAACTGTTGCGAGTACAAAATACGCGAGTGATGAGACGGACAGAGCGGCCTCCCAAGCATTATTGCAACAACGGCTTAGCCAATACATGCAAATTCACGCCAAACATGCAAGCATGAACGGTGCACAAGGCTCGTTGCCGCTCGCTAGAGTGGCAAATTACAGGGTTGAGCAGTGAAAACCCTTGCGCGCCTTTTTAGCGCTGTCTTCAGCGTGTTGGCTTTCGCCTCCGTCGCAGTTGCGAGTCCTGCACCGGAACAATCGGGCTTGGCTGATCTTACGGAACCAGCCTATTGGTTGAAGCGTATGGCCGCCGGTTTACGTGAGCAAGACTACGATGGCATTCTGGTAGCCAATCGCGGTGCTGAAATGCGTTCAATGCGAATAGTGCATTTGGTCCGAGACGGCAGAGAGCATGAGCGACTGCAATACCTTGATGGTGATCCTGTCGAAGTGATTCGCGCCAACCACCCAACCGACTGCGTGCACGCGGGTCGCAAGCTGATTATGGGCGGCGCTACAGGTGGTTTGCTTGCTGGCATTGGCAGTGGTGGAAGTTTTGATTTCGATGGCTTGTACCAACTAAAACTGAATGGAAGCACACACGTAGCGATGCGACCGGTGCAAATTCTCAGCGTCATACCGGAAGACAGTTATCGCTATAAGCATCAGCTGTACCTTGATAAAGAGTCTGGAATCATGCTGAAGTCTGAAGTGCTGGACGCCAATAATCGGGTGTTGGAAACGTCGCAGTTTATTCAGATAGCCGTAGGTGAGCAGGTAGATCCTGCAGCCGTAGAACATAACAGTGATGAAGCGCTTCACGAGGGGTATCACAGTCTGCCAATGAATACGCGCGAGCCGGATGATTCCAACTGGCGCCTGGCGTGGCTGCCGAAAGGGTTCATGCAGGCCAGTCATCAAAGACACAGAATCATGGATGCTGACAAAATGGTGCAATCGCAGCATTTTACTGACGGAATCACCTTGTTTTCGGTGTTCGTTGAAAAGAGTGCAGGGGCGGTCGAGCCATTCGAAACACGAACTGGCAGTACGCTGGCGTATCTTGTGCCAAAAAAAATGGGCAAGCAGTGGCTGTCGGTAACTGTTGTTGGTGAAATACCGATCCAGACGGCGATGAAATTAACAGAACATATGCAGTCTGTTGATGATATTGCCGTGGTAGGCGAGTAGCGACAATGCTTGAAACTGGCCGGGTGGTAGCGCTCGAGCGTGATGCGGTCTGGATAGAGACGGCGGAAAAGACAAGCTGTGGGAGTTGCGCGGCAAAGCAGGCCTGTGGTCAAAACTTGCTGTCGTCAATGTACCCGGAACGTACACGTCAAATAAGAGTAAGCACCGCCGAGCACCGCGATGGTGCGCCTCAGCTGCACGACGAAGTCAGTTTTGAATTGCCCGACAATGCGCTATTGTTTGGCGCACTCCGTGTCTATCTTCTGCCGCTGGCTGCAATGATGCTGGCGCCCTTACTGCTGGCGAATTGGACAGCCAGCGAATTATTACTGATTATTAGCTCAATAATTGGTCTGTCTGTAGGTGTGGCGTTTAGCCGATTGCTTGATAGGCGCGCTGTCAGTGCGTCATTCATGCCAAAGCTTGTCAAAATAGTAAGTTAAAACAATTATTTGCAATCTCTTTACATTTTAAGTGGCTCTTTGATGCAACCCCCGGCTATTCGGTCTGTCATAGATTTAAGGCAGAGGTGTAAAATAGCCAAATGCCACTACGTGTTTAGTACAAAGGAAATAAGTATGTTATCTACTGTAACGAGCCATTGCGTGACCAAACGTCTGTCACAGTGCCTATTCGTTGTTATGTTTAGCTTGGCAGGTATCGCAAATGCCGCCGAACTACCTGATTTTACTGAAATTGTGCAACAAAGTGCTGCTGCGGTCGTGAAGATAAGTACCGTCAGCAAACCAGCTGCTAGCCGCACTCCGGACCTGCAGGGTAATCAGGAAGTGCCCGAAATGTTCCGCCGATTTTTCGATCAGCAACCCAGGCAAAGACGTGGCCAGGGCCTTGGTTCGGGATTCTTTATTTCTGATGACGGCTATCTACTGACCAATAATCACGTGGTCGATGGCGCTGATGAAATCTCGGTGATCATGCAAGATAGAAGAGAGTTCGTAGCCGAAGTTATTGGCACAGATGAGCGTTCGGATCTTGCTTTGTTAAAGGTAGAAGCCAATGGCTTGCCAACCGTCAAAATGGGTAAGTCAGAAGACCTGGACGTTGGCGAATGGGTGTTAGCGATAGGCTCGCCGTTTGGGCTGGACTATTCGGTGGCGGCTGGCATTGTCAGCGCTAAAGGTCGCTCTCTGCCGACGGAGAAAGGTGAGAATTACGTACCGTTTATTCAAACTGACGTGGCGATTAACCCAGGTAACTCGGGCGGCCCCTTGTTCAATATGGACGGTGAAGTGGTTGGTATTAACTCGCAGATATACACTCGTTCCGGTGGTTCTATCGGCCTCTCGTTTGCGATACCGGTTAGCACAGCCCTAAATGTGATCGACCAGCTGAAACGAGACGGTCAGGTTGTGCGTGGTTGGTTAGGTGTTGGCATTCAAGATATTAATCGTGATCTGGCCGAGTCATTTGGCTTAAGTAAACCGGCCGGCGCACTGGTGTCTCAAGTAGTTGAAGATGGCCCCGCAGAGCAAGGCGGCATTCAGGTAGGTGATGTGATTTTGCAGTTTGATGGCCAAGAGATTGGCGAGTCAGCGGATCTTCCACACATTGTCGGTCGAACCGCACCAGACAAACGCGTCAACGTATTGGTATTCCGTGATGGAAAGCGCAAAACCTTGAGAATGAAAACGGGCAGTCTGGACGATGGCGTCAGCAATGTTGCCAGCCGCAACAAAGATGACAAGAAAGCAAATGGCGGCCGCTTGGGGCTGGTTGTTCTTGATCTCAGTGATACCCAGAAGTCTCGATTGAAGCTTGAAGGCGGGGTAGTTGTGCGCTCAGTCGTTCCAGGCTCGTCTGCCAGCGAGGGCGGTTTGCGAAGCGGCGATGTCATAACTTCAATCGATAACAAAAGCACTGATTCCCTGAAAGACTACGATTCTATTGTGGAAGACTTACCTGCTAACAAGCACGTAGCTGTTCGAATTGTTCGGGGTGGCCAGCCCGGGTTCGTTGCTATCAAAGTCTCTGAATAGGCTTTATCCAATATAATCGGGTTAAATACCCATTGTCGGGGTCGCGTGGCGGCCCCAGGCAGTGAAATAGGGTAGAATCGCGGCCCGGTAACGGCGCGGATACGACAGCGCCGGCTAGCTGTCTGAGTGCCAATGTGTGACTGACCTTCAACATATCCGAAATTTCTCCATTATTGCCCATATCGACCATGGCAAGTCGACTCTGGCTGACCGCTTTATCCAACACTGCGGTGGCCTGAGTGAGAGAGAAATGGCCGAGCAAGTGCTGGATTCAATGGACATCGAGCGCGAACGCGGTATAACTATCAAGGCCCAGTCGGTTACGCTTGACTATGTTTCGGCAGCAGGCAAGAAATACCAACTTAATTTTATCGACACCCCGGGGCACGTAGATTTTAGCTACGAAGTGTCACGATCTTTGTCAGCCTGTGAAGGCGCTTTGCTTATTGTTGACGCAGCACAAGGTGTTGAAGCCCAGTCGGTTGCCAATTGTTACACGGCTATTGACCAGGGTTTGGAAGTGCTTCCAGTACTGAACAAAATGGATTTGCCTCAGGCAGATCCAGATAAGGTTGCCCAAGAGGTTGAGGACATCATCGGCCTGGACGCATCAGAAGCGGTGCACGTTAGCGCAAAGACCGGAATGGGGATTGTCGAAGTACTGGAGCAGCTGGTGGAGAAAGTGCCACCGCCGGAAGGTGATGTTGATGCTGCATTGCAGGCATTGATCATTGATTCCTGGTTCGACAATTATTTGGGCGTGGTATCGCTGGTGCGGGTAAAGCATGGCGTGTTGCGAGCCAGAGAAAAAATCACTTTGAAATCCACCGGACGCAGCCATCAAGTTGACGATGTGGGCATTTTTACGCCTAAGCGCGAATCAACCACTGAGTTGAAAGCGGGTGAAGTTGGATATGTGGTGGCTGGAATTAAGGAGATTCACGGTGCGCCAGTTGGCGACACTATTGTCAGCGCCAATAAATCAACGGTTGAGGCGTTGCCCGGATTTAAACAGGTTAAACCTCAAGTGTACGCTGGCTTGTTCACAGTCAGTACCGATGATTACGAAGCTTTTCGTGACGCTTTGGCGAAGTTAACTCTGAACGATGCATCGCTGTTTTATGAGCCTGAAACCTCTGACGCACTGGGCTTTGGCTTTCGCTGCGGATTTCTTGGTATGTTGCACATGGAAATCATTCAGGAGCGTTTGGAACGGGAATACGATCTGGATCTGATCACTACCGCACCTACGGTAGTGTTTGAGGTAGTTAACAATCAAGGCGAGGTATTATCGGTTGATAACCCCTCTAAATTACCTGATTCCGGCAGTATTGCCGAGATGCGTGAACCGATCGTTCGAGCGAATATTCTGGTTCCGCAGGAGCATTTGGGCAGTGTGATCACGCTGTGTGTGGAGAAGCGTGGGGTACAGAAAGACATGAGCTTTTTGGCGCAGCAAGTCTCTGTGAGCTACGAACTGCCAATGAACGAAGTGGTATTGGATTTTTTCGACCGTCTTAAGTCGGTCAGCCGCGGTTATGCCTCGTTGGATTACAGCTTTGAGCGATTTCAGGCGGCACCGCTGGTGCGTGTCGATATGCTAATCAATGGTGAAAAAGTTGATGCGCTTGCTACAATTGTGCATCGCGACCAAGCGCACGCACGCGGCCGGGCGCTGACGGATAAGATGAAAGAGCTTATTCCAAGGCAGATGTTTGATGTTGCCATTCAAGCGGCGATTGGTGGACAAGTAATTTCGCGCACAACCGTTAAAGCGCTGCGAAAAAATGTTACCGCAAAGTGCTACGGCGGCGACATAACAAGAAAGAAGAAGTTGTTAGAAAAACAAAAAGCGGGCAAGAAACGCATGAAACAAGTTGGCAGGGTAGAAATTCCGCAGGAAGCTTTTCTAGCGGTTTTGAAGGTAGGCGAGTAAGGCATGGAATACCTTAACTTCCCCCTTATTCTCGTGTTGTTGGTGTTTGGCAGCGGACTGATTTGGCTAGTCGATACGCTGACAATGCGTCGCAATCGGTTGACTGCAATAGAGCAACTGCAGCTGGACTGGCCTGAGTGGGACAAGGACGGCAGTGCAGATCAACAACATTTTCTGAATGCAGCTCGAGAACAGGCAGGCGAACCAATATTGGTTGAATATTCTCGCTCATTATTCCCGGTGCTTGCTATTGTTCTTGTTCTTCGCTCTTTCATTGTTGAGCCCTTTCAAATTCCATCAGGGTCGATGATACCGACTCTTGAGGTGGGCGATTTCATACTGGTGAATAAGTTCACTTATGGTATCCGCTTGCCGGTCGTTCGGACCAAGGTGTTGGAAATCAATGCGCCTGAGCGCGGCGAAGTGATGGTGTTCTTCCCTCCACATACAAAGCAGTATTTTATCAAGCGAGTGATAGGTTTGCCCGGGGATCTGGTGGAGTACAAAGACAAGATACTGACGATCAATGGCGTAGTGCAGCCGCAAACTCTGCTTGCAGATCTGCCGCCAGATCGTCCTAGCGAAAGGCTAGCGACTGAAACACTGAACGGCATTGAGCACGAGGTGAGACAGGATCTCAGGCGGTACATGCTGGATGATTTTTCGGTTAAGGTACGCTCGGATCACTATTTCCTAATGGGCGATAACCGTGACAATAGCAGTGACTCCAGAGTTTGGGGTCAGGTGCCCGAAGCCAATATTGTCGGCAGGGCATTCGCAATCTGGATGCATTGGGAAGAGTTTCTGAGCCTGCCGAGCTTTTCCCGGGTTGGCACAGTTCAGTAGTGAAAGCTCAATAGTGAGAGTGCGTAGCATACTGCGAGTGAGAAATAGCCGCTTTCGGCGCTTTCTCCTATACTAAGATGCAAAAGCATGCATCCGATGTAAGGTCAAAAACATGAAAGTAACTAACCACGGTATGAAGCGGAAGACAAAGCAGCGCGGTGCCATTGATCTGGTCGTAATCTTTGCGGTCATGTTTGGTGCCATCTTGGTGATATCAGCGATCAAAATTTTTCCAATGTATATGGATCATTGGACCGTCGAGGAAGCACTGCAAGATGTGCTGGATGACGCAGCCGGCAACGACAGTATTTCCAAACGGAAGCTTAGTTCAATGTTGTTCAGGCGTTTGGAGGTCAATCGAATCGATTTTATTGACGAAGAAAGTGTTGTTTTTGATCGTACGAAGACCGATTTAACGGCAACGCTTGATTACGAACGGCGTTCATCGTTGTTTGGCAATATGGACGTGGTGCTAAAATTTCCAGAGGTTACTTTTCAATCGGCGCGTAGCGGTGGCTGAAGCGTCCAATTCAGCGATAGAAAGTAGGCTGAACTACCGTTTTTCTAACAAAAACCTTCTGAGCCAAGCGCTCACGCACCGCAGTTATTCCACGCACCATAACGAAAGACTTGAATTTCTTGGCGACGCGATTCTGAGTTACACGATCGCTGAGTTGCTGTCTAGCCGCTTCCCGCAGCGCAGTGAAGGTGACTTGAGTCGTATGCGCTCTAACTTGTTCAAGGGGAATACTCTGC
>JBGCDE010000207.1:0-94307 GCA_045105115.1 Pseudomonadales bacterium
TTACCCTTGGCATTTTGAGTTGCAGGTATGTTTCGAACTTAGCGAAGATAGTCTTGCCATTCACTATGAAGTGCACAATAAAGACGACAGCGACCTCTTATTTAACTTAGGCTCTCATCCGGCTTTTCGTTTACCGCTAACAAATTGCACCTTGTCAGATTATTCGATTCATTTCGATCAAGAAGAACAACTCGAACTCTTTGCGGTTACTCCAGATGGCCTGCTTGACCCTTGCGCAACAAATTATGCGCTTGATAAGCAGCAGATTGAACTTTCAGAGAGCATATTTGAAAATGATGCCCTGGTTTTTAAGAACATCAGGTCTTCACGCATCAGCCTGCGACACCGCACTGCGGGAACTCGGTTGAGTGTCGCGACGGGCGGAGCTCCTCATCTTGGCCTATGGGCGAAACCCGGCGCAGAGTTTGTTTGTATTGAACCCTGGTGGGGGCACGCAGATTTCAGTAATTCCAGCAGCAGGTTTTCTGAGAAATCTTCCATACAGTCACTACCACCTGACCAGACATTTTCAACCAGCATTACAATCCACACTTCGCTTTCGAGGTCAGAATCTGACGGATAGATTTAACGATCACTATCAGTCGTCCTTCCTAATACCTGACGATTAATCTATGCCGTAAGCTGTCTACTCTGGAGAATACTACTATGCAGCCAGCGCAAGCATCAGACCTTGACACAAACATCTCACCACAGAGTATTCGATCAGATTATCCCTTTGAATTTACCGGCAGAACCGGTGAGTATTTCAGAATATGGATAGTCAATATTCTTCTTACCATTGTTACTCTTGGCATCTATTCAGCTTGGGCAAAAGTAAGAAATCATCGTTATTTCTACGGCAACACACTGCTGGACGGCTCAGCGTTCGAGTACACTGCTGACCCAATCAAAATACTGCGCGGTCGTATTATTGCAGTTGTAGTACTGATCGCGTACCAAAGTGCAGGGCTGGTATCCACAAGTGCCAGCGTAATAGCCTTTGCCATACTAATGATCATTATGCCCGCGATGATCGTTCTCGCGTTGAGATTTCGCATGCGCTACACAAGTTGGCGCAATATTCCGTTTGGTTTCGTTCCAAACTTTAAAATGGCCTATTTGCTGTTCGGTCTACCAATGTTGCTTGGTTTAGCCATGATCGCACTAACCGCAAGCTTTGAGAGCGGCCTTAGCGATATGGGTGTTGACCTTGAAACCGGGAATTATGAAGAGCCCGCCGAGCCGGTGAATGAATCTACCGACGATGCCTCACAAGACAGTA
The DNA here is from genome assembly GCA_045105115.1 of Pseudomonadales bacterium. Lineage (GTDB taxonomy): Bacteria > Pseudomonadota > Gammaproteobacteria > Pseudomonadales > JAUIET01 > JAUIET01. The sequence goes on from JBGCDE010000207.1 coordinate 1,283, forward strand.
ATAACAACGCTGAGACAGATGAGGACAGCGAAAGGATGACACCTGAACAAGCCGCGCAGTTGGAAGAAATGGGTATACAATTCCTATGGGTGTTTGGCGGCCTGATGCTGGCCTTCTGGTGCTTGTTTCCTCTTTGGTTGCGCTTTTATTACAAGTTCGTCGCCGATCACACTCGATACGGACGAACACACTTTCGATTTTTAGCAACGGTCGCCGAATTTTACTCGATATACATCATCGCCGCCTTGCTGCTTGTGGCAGCCGCAGTGGCTTTAGCGTTGTTGCTAGGTGGCATGAGTGCATTAGGTTTTAGCGACGAAAGTGCGGTCGCAATGGCCGGTGGCGTAATCGGTGTGATGATATTTTTGCTTGTGCAATCGTATGTTCAGACGCAACGGGCCAACGTTGTGTACAGCAACATTGAGCTTGAAGACATTGGTTTTCGCAGTGAACTCAAGGTCAGCACCATGGCCTGGCTGTACATTAGCAATACAGTCGCTATCATCGTTTCACTTGGTTTGATGATACCGTGGGCAAAAATTCGAGTGGCACGATACAGAGCAAGCACTATGACCTTGTACGCCAATAATTTCGATGCGTTTCAAGCACGCGCTGCGGCTGATGTAGACGCTGAAGGCGCAGAAATTAGCGACTTCATGGACTTCGACCTTGGACTTTGACAGCCAGGCTAAAACTGAAAATATACTAAGTGGCTATCTGTATGATGGACAAAGTTCTGGGCGGACCTCGATTGATTTAATTGTTGATAGTGAGGGTAAGCTCAGCTGTCATGGGGCCAACTTGGCCGACCTTGATTTCATCGACGTAGATGTTTCATCGCGCGTTGGAAACTCTGCACGCTATCTTGATCTCGGCAACGGTTTCCGTTTCGAGACCTTGGACAACAACACTGTAGACCAACTGTGTGATCGCTGGCACCCTGCAAACCATGGTTTAGCGGATCGGCTTGAACGCAATATGAAGCTGGTTGCAGTGGCTGTTCTGGTGATCAGCGTGGGCAGTTTCACGTTTGTTCGCTATGGCATACCCGCACTAAGCAAGCCGATAGCAGCACTGGTTCCAGAATCTTTCGATCAGCATCTGGGGCGGCAAACTCTGGAATCTATGGATGGCGTTTTCTTCCAGGTCAGCAATGTTGACGACAGCCGTCAGCAAACACTACAGCAGCGTTTCCAGGCGATTTTGCCAGTAGCTGCCAACGACGAGCAGAAATTCCGATTGCTGTTTCGCTCAGCACGCGGCATGCCAAATGCTCTGGCACTTCCAGACGGCACCGTGATTCTCACTGACGAGCTGGTCAAGCTCGCTGACAACGACGAGCAGCTGGTTAGCATTTTGCTGCACGAAGTTGCCCACGTTGAACAACGTCACTCCATACAAATGCTGGTGCGTCAAACCAGTCTGTCTTTATTAATTCTGTTAATTACGGGCGATGTAAGCACTGCCAGTTCTACCGTACTGTTACTACCCGCATGGATCGCACAAGCCAGTTATTCGCAAGGCCTGGAAACCGCCGCCGACACCTATGCACTTGAACAGATGAAAGCACGTAATATGGATACCAATGCGTTTGCTGATATCATGGAAAAGCTGGGTTCTATTGGGAAAGACACAGCGGATGGACAAGGTGCAGCGAAAAACGATAATCAGAATTCAAGCATTCTAGATTACCTATCCAGTCACCCCGCCACTCAACAACGAATTGAACGGTTCAGAACAGAGAATGAATAATGACCGACGGCTCGCTTCAACTTAGCAACGACGATTTACTCAGAACCACTCGCGCCGTGCGCAAACGGCTTGATTATGACCGGCCAGTAAGTCGGGAGCTGATTGAAGAGTGTCTGCAGCTGGCGGTTCAGGCACCGAATGGCGGCAACTTGAACAGCTGGCGCTGGATTGTTGTTGACGACCCTGTTGTTATCAGCAAAATCGCTGACATCTACAATGGCGGCCTGGATGACTTCATAGCAACTTTTGGCGACGCCGGTTACGCTGGCGCACATGTACCCGGTGCAGAGCGAATCGAGACGTCGACGCAGCATTTACGCGATAATTTTCACCGACTTCCCGCCGTTTTGCTGCCCTTAATTTCTGGTCGAGCGGATCAGGCGGCTGGCCACCCGGGAGCCGTTTTTTGGCAAGCTGGAATGTGGGGCTCTATTATCCAGGCGGTATGGAGCTTTATGCTGGCCTTGCGCTCACGCGGGCTGGGCAGCGCGTGGACCACAGGCCATCTTTGGCGTGAACAAGCCTTGGCCGATCTATTGTCTATACCTTCTGACCGCTACACGCAGGTAGGTCTTTTCCCCATCGCGTATACACTGGGCACTGAGTTCAAGCCTGCACACAGAGAACCGCTGGAAACAGTATTGAGCTGGAATACTTTCGAGGACTGATATGACGAACACTGGGCTAAGTAACAAGGAAGCCGTAGAAATTCTATTTTCAACGCTCTGGACTGATCCGGAAAAGGCCAGGAGCGTCTGTACTGATGACGTTACCTGGGTCACTACTCGATCCATGCCTATTCCCGGCAATGAAGACAGTATTTATCACATCGGTTTTGACGCAGTTCTTAACGTTGCCAACAGCGGCAAGCAAGTTGACAATGGCTACTTACCGGAAACCGTTGAATACCCACATCAACAATGGCTTGATGCAGAAGATGATCACGTTATTTATCAGTTTACGATGCAGTGCAGAACTAAAAAAGGCACTGAATATTTAAACGACTATCTGTTTCTGGTTAAGCTGAAAGATGGCAAAGTACAACGCATGCAGGAGTATTGGGACTCCAAGCAAGCATTCGATTTAATTTTTGGTGGCTGAATGGAGTACCCCATGAGAAGACTGCAATTCGCAGCTGTTTGTTTACTTATCACTTTTTTGTCGGCGTGTTCCAGCAACACCAATGAGCAGGTTTTGTTTCAAGAGCGTCCTTTTGACGAAATTTTGTCTCAGGGCATCGACCGCTATCTTGGCTCGTTTACGCCGATGGAGTCGGTCACTACCGACGGGGTGACCAATCATCGTTTTGGCGGCGGCGAAGGTCCGCAATGTTTACGTGGCACCGAGTACACAATGTCTACTCGCGATGCGGGCGCCTCTGAACTACTGATATTTCTTGAGGGTGGTGGTGCGTGCTGGTCCGGGCTTTGCGCGGCCAATGAAGTGGCCGTACCTGGCATGCCCACAGCCGGCGTGCTCGACCCAACACTTGAAGTGAACCCGATGCGCAGCTGGAACGTAACCTACTTGCCATACTGTGACGGCTCTTTATTCTCTGGCGATGCACAAAGAGACTACACTAACGACGGTATTCCAGAGATACATCGGGGTTTGCGTAATCTGTCTGCTGGTCTTGATGTGGCTGTTCGTGAGTTTCCAGCACCGAGCCGAATTGTATTAGCTGGCAATAGTGGTGGTGGTTTTGGAACCATCTTTGCTTTACCTCTTGTACGCTCTCTTTACCCTGAGACGCCTATCGATGTGATCAATGATTCAGGTGTTGGTGTAGGACGCGCGAATGATCCAACTTCGCAAACGGTGCTGATTGACGATTGGCGGAGCAATGAATTCTTTCCACCCAGTATTTGCCCGGATTGTTTCGAGCCAGGTAATCTGGTTGAATATTTTGATTGGCAGCTCAATCAGGACAACAACTTTAACCTGGCCTTTTTGAGCACCAAACAAGACGTAGTGATCAGTGCTTTCTTTCTGATGATACCGGGTGCAGATTTTGAAGCCGCTATGATACCTGCCTTGCAACAAGTCGAAACTCGCCACCCTGATCGAGTGCGAAGTTTTATTTCAAATGGCGCACTGCACACCTTTCTGCAACGCGACGTCTTTCAGACTGCTGAAGGCGTTACTGTTCACGACTGGGTTAGCGCTATGCTTAATGGCGAGAGTACCTGGCAGTCTCTGTTAGATATCTGAGGTACTGGACTGGACGAATGTGTTGGCGGGAACCGCCAACACATTCACACTAGATCAAACTCTTACTTGAATAAGCCTTTGGCCAAACCGGCTACGGCACCCAAGCCTCCTACTGAATCAAGCAGGCTACCACCGCTACTGGACTTATCGACCATTTGCGGCAACGCCTCTTGCAAACCAGACAGTATTGAACCTTCATCACTGTTCAAAGCCGAAGCCAATTGCCCTATCTTTTCGCTGCCCAAGAGGTCTTGAAGCTGATTACTTGAAATACCTTCATTAGCGCCGTCGCCAAGCCAGGACCCAACTACGTCGCCAAGACCGCCTTCTTGAAGACCGCTGATGATACTGCCAAAATCAAGGCCGCCGCCTTCACCACCCAGTACGCCTTCCAGGGCAGATTTCACTGCATCCGTGTCGGTTGACGCGCCGCCGCCCTGCAATTTCTGACTCAGAAGCTCAGCGCCCATTTTCATAATATCCATAATCGTCTCCACGTGCTTATCGGTACTATCATCGCTTGCGAGGCGATTACGAGCAAGTAAAACATCATCAATTCATGGGGTTAGGGTGTTGGCCTGTGTACAATAAGGCATGACGGACAAACAATTGATAGCCTATCAAGCCTGCTTTGTAGTGAACAATGTAGAAGCCGCTGTAAAGTTTTGCAGCGAGCAGCTTGGCTGGGGTCCATTTCAGCATTTCAAAATTCCCAGCCAGAATGCACAGTACCGAGATTGGCAGGGCGACAAGCTCACTGAGGTGGCGCTCGGTATGGCCGGTCGTGCCCAGGTAGAGCTGATCCATGTACACAGCGGGCAAGACGCCATACAGCAATACCAGTCGAAGATGGGTGCAGGCTTTCAACATTTAGGCGTTCTTTGCCAATCGACTGATGATGCACTGGCCCACCTTGGCCAACTGGGTGCCGTATTGAATGATCGCAATCAATACGGAGAGATCACCTTCTCGTTTGTGGATGTACCCCAAGGACCTGCCTTAATCGAATTGCTGGAACGTGGAGAGCAGGGACTGCCTGGCTCGCAATCTACAGACGAGCACGGTTCTACCATTGGCAAAACCGAACAAAGCCAGAACGCTAGATTGTTGCTTGACCGGGCAACACTCGTCACTGCTGACATAGAATCAAGTGCTGAATTCTATGCCAAGAGTTTTAAGCAGAGGAAGTATGTGATTACTGACGAGACGCTTCGTTACTCGGAAAATTCAGCAAATGCCAAGACATTAGACACAGTAGAAGTCTCAGCGCGACGCTGCTTAATTGATGCGGGGGTATTGGCAATTGAACTTATTCAAACGCTGGATGAAGGCCAGAGTGTTTACGGCAAACAACTCAAGCGCGCGGCTCAACACGGCGGCCATGGCCTGGTTCATGTGGGTGGGTGTGGCGGCAAGGAATTAGATTTACCTGAGTCCAATCGTGTCGATGGTCAATGGCTTGAATGCGGAGAATCGTTTAGCCTCTACAGCGGCCCTGACGAACTCTCCAGCATCCAGGTAAGATACTAGCCTATCCCTCGCCAGGGGTGAAAATGAAGTTGCCCTGGCTCGCATTGATCAGTTCCTTAACACGACCAGAGTCTATCAGTAGCTCGAAATAACTGCGATAGATCTCACTTTTGATCCGATGCTCATCGGCTTGCGCATTGAACAAGCGTTCTTCAACATCAATCAACTCGATAATATTAATTTCGCCCAGTTCGAGGTTCTTTCTGTTTAAACGCTGCAGTTCCTTGTTGGAGGCTATTTCATCCCGGGTTGCGCTCAAAGTGATTTGTTGCGCGCTTATTTGATTGAAAGACAACTTGATTCTTCTATCAAGCTCCTTCAATAACCTGCTTTCCTCATACTGCAATTCGTTTAAACGCGCCTCAGCTCGATTAACCGCGTTGCGCCGACTAAAGCCATCGAATATCAAATAGTTAAGATTCAACTTGGCTTCGTAATTGCCTCTGGATATTCCATGCCCACCTTCGTCAGCAATCACATTGCCACGTAACTCAAAATTAAACTGGGGGCGAAATTTTGCGCGCTCCGAGCGTACACGATAGTTCTCAGCACTGCGGTTTGTACGATTCAACATCAGCTCGCTGTTGTCTCTGTAACCGTCCTCAAGATAAGTGTCTAGCGCAGGTAAATCCAAATCTTCAACATCAAATGGTGACATAGCCATAAAAGGTGGAAGGTCACCTGTTAGAAACTCGAGATTACTCAATGCCTCGTTAAGTGACGCAATGGTGTTGCCCGTTTCAGCTCTTGCCGAGGCCAATCTGGCTCGTGCAAAATCTAGCTCAACCTTGCTGGCAGCACCTGCATCATGCATCAGGTCCAACTTCTTTGTTAAAGACTGCATCTCAGTGATAAAACCTTCCGCTTCGCGGCGAGCTAATTGGAACTGAAGCACTGATGAATAAAACTCTACAGCATCATTAATAACGTCTTCTGTGATAATGCGCGTTTCCAGCATGGTGGAACGCTCCACTTCTTGACGGCGGCGCAATTCAGATTTCGCAACACCACCGTCGTAGAGAAGCTTGGTTAACCTAAGCGTTACGTTGCGACCAGGTGTTGTATCAACAATGCGATCCTGGTTTGCAGAAGGGTCGTTATATTCAGGACCTATTTGACCCGTCAGATCAACTTCACCGTATTTGTACGCTCTGCCCTGCTTAACCTGGAATTCAGCCTGCTTCTCACGCGACAACGCCATATTGATATCAGGGTTGTTTGCCAATGCGAGCTCAATTACTTCATCGAAACCCATTACCGGGGCAATCAAGCTTCCATCAGCTGGAATTTTATTGACGTACTCCGCGGTCAATTGGTTTCCTGCTGTAGCTGGTACCGGCGCAATACCTAAGTTATTGTCTTGCGCAGCTACTTCAGTTGCACCTACCGCACTCAGGCAGAACGCGGTAGCAACCGCGGCCGAGAACCTACTTAGTTGCTTTGCGGAACTGCAGCTTAGCCCAGTCATATTGCCCCTTAATCTCTGTCGGATTTTCCACTTTCACAAAAATGGCGTCTTTATCGAGATCTGTTTCCAGAAACTCATTGCGCACGTTCATTAGTCGGGCTATTGCTACTTTTCGACTAATTGTTTCAATCGGAGATCGCTTGTTCTTGCTTGCCGACATTACCAGCTCAAGACCATCAACTCCATGCTTACTAATATTGGCGGCGATAAATTCTTTAACCACCTTACGCGTCTCTTCGGTGAGTGTTATCGAGTCCTGTCCGTAAAAAATAACCAAAGAACTGTCGTCTTCTTCAAACTCAATTTCTTGCTCAGCACCCGATTCGCGAAACTGTGCATCTGTCTGTCGAATTTCTTCCAGAAGACCAGCAAGTTGTGTTTTCAAAGTAGAGTTCTCTTCTTTGAGTCGATCTACAACCTGCTCTATCGGTGTTTCGTCGACTTCTACCTGAACCTCACCTTCTACTTTTACCTTGCTTGTGTAGGTAATTACGTGAAAGTAAAGTGCCGACGCTGTCACCAGAACGAAGAACACAAACATGATCACTACCGCCGACAGAATATCAACGAACCCGGGCCAGGAATTAGCAGCTAAATCAGCCCCTTCATCAGCACTCATAATTTTCTACGCCACACCTGATTCGGAATCATCGTCTCGTCGACCAAGACCTGTTTCGTTCGTATCGTTCACAGAACGTCTCTCAAAAGCTTGCTCGCGAACATCACCGATTTGACTGCTTTGTACGGTAGACCGGGTTTGAGGTGAGCTGCCAACAATCTTGATCAGCTCATCAAGAGATGATCGAAGTTGAGCTCTTTCCTGGGCACCATCTACCAGATTAACCTGTTGATCCGCAACCGTTCTTAGTTGATCAAATACGCTGTTTTGGACGGTCTGATTGCTATTCAGACCATCAACGATGTTATTGAGCAGCGAAGACAGCTCTTCTGAAACAGGCTTCTCGCGAACTTCATCGAGTAACTCCTCGAGCCGATCGCTAACGGTTCCTGCCACTACCTGCATTCGAGCATCGATTGTTTGCAGTGCATGCGCTACTGGTTGAATAGACTCACGAAGTCGTTGATCGGAAATTTCTTCGCGCTCAGATATAGCCGTAACATTGTTATCAATTTGTTCGATCATCACGCCGAATGTGTTGTAAGCCTGCTCGAATCGCTCAGGCATATCCTCAGCAATACTCTTGGCTACTTCATCAATTTTCGTCGCAACATTCTGGTTTGACTCGTCAATCGTAACGAGAGAAGAATTCATTGCTTCCAGGTTGGATGCAATTTTCTGACTACCAGCCAGCAGCTCTTTCGCATTCTCTTCACTGACCACTTTGCTGATCTTGGTGTTCTGCTTGTGTATTTCTTGCAAACTACCGTTCAGTCCGGCCAAAGTTTCAGCCATAGACGCCTGTTGCTCTAGCATCTCTTGCGTGTTTTTGGCAGTAAGCAGGCTGGTCTCTGACGCCTCACTCATGACACCCATTAGGTGCCCAATCTTTCGCTGTGTAATCTGAGACGTTTGAACGAACCCCGCCAACCATGCTTTGAGCTCATCAGATCCAGCCACCTGTGGGTTGGCTGCAGCTTTCTTCATCTTCTCGCTTGGAGAAGGAATACGTTCGTCAATCCAACGGCTTGCCGTTTCTATGAACTTATCTTGGGACGTTCCACATAAGTAACTGAAAAATCCAGTCAATAGTGAACCCGACAATCCAAACAACGACGAACTAAACGCTACACCCATGCCTTTCAAGGGCGCCGCAATGCCTGCGATAAAGTCGGACATACCATCAGCACTGTCACCGGTGATGCTCGCCATGCTACCCATAGCTTCGCCCACAGCGTCAATGGTTAACAACAAACCCCAGAATGTACCGAGTAGACCCAACATGACAAGCAGGCCGGACAAGAAGCCTGTTCTTGATCGTGTTTTGCTAACCCGGAACCCCATCTTCGACTTAATAAGACGAGCGTCATTATCGGTTATGTTCAGGTGACCGTAGACGGTAAGATTATTCAGCAGCCCCGCCATGTTTTTTGTGTCGAGAACTTTTGCCGGGCCTTTAAGAGTTGTCATCAACTCTGAATGCAGTTCTTCAGAGCACTCACCTTTGCGGGCGGTATCGTCCAAGCGATGCATGAACTGCGAGGTTTGCCACAAGCGATATTGAAACCATACCGACATTACAACTGCGACTGTGAATATAAGAATAATGACACTGTTAAGAACTACGTTAGTGTCAAAGTTCACCTTAAGTTGATCAGCATTTACACCAATGATTGTCAGAACACTAACAATCGTAATCAGTATGCCTGGTGTGATATACGCGAATACATTTTTATCAACGGTTCCGCTCTCTTTTTGCGCAGCTGAGAACCAAGGCAAATAATTAGTAATAATATTTTTAAACCGTTCCATGAACTGTTTCCTGAAGCGCTGCGGTGTTAATACAAAGAACCATGTTGTCTACTTCTTCTTTTTTTGTGACTTAGTTAAGACTAGTAAATGATCCGACCTTTACATAATCAACTTAGGCTATTCGTTTGATCATTTTTTCTTATAGATCAAGTAGTAATCAAACCGGTTAAGATTCACGCAATGCCTGATGGCGAATGTTCGTTAAAGGCTTGAGAAGCGCACCGAGAATGGATATCTGACCAGTAAGAATACTCACTTCAGCGGTCATGCCAGGGCGAACTTGCTGATCATCACCCAAGCGATCGCTCTCTAAAGCAATGCGAACTTTGTAATGCTCACGGTTTTGCTTATCAACAAAACTGTCAGGGCTGATGTAAATAAGCTCTCCGTCGATGCCCCCATAAATAGTGTAATCGTATGCACTTATTTTGGTTAACGCAGGAAGATCTGGCCACACTTTACCCCGATCAGTTGTAGCGATCTGACCTTCAACTACCAGTGTTTCATTAGCCGGAATGATCTCCGCAAGCGGCGCTCCTGGCTGGCTCACACCACCGACCGTATGAATATGCAGCTTATTAACCGTTCCATCAATTGGAGAAGTAATCGAAGAGCGTGTAACTCGGTCTTGCAGAGCCGCAATCCTCTCAGCAAGAGTTTCCGCCTGAAGCTTTGCTGTGTTGAATTTCTCGGCTATATCAACGTGGTGATTTTGGCGACTTTCTTCGAGCAAACTTTCAAGCTCGGTTTTTTCAGCCTTAAGAATTGGCACTCTATTTTTAGCGCTCTCTAGCTGGGTAATTAGCTTTCTTGATTGGCTCTTGTTATTGAGAAACAACGTTTCAGAGATCGCTCCAGCGTCTAGCAACTTCTTTCGAATTGCCAGCTGCCTGTTTGATACATCAAGTTCCTGCTTTATATTGCCAATTTGTGCTTGCAGTGCGTCGAGCTCAAACGCTTTCTGATTTTGCCTTTCCTCAATACCTTTCACTGTTTCCAGATAAGACTGTCTATTGGCTTCAAAAAGCGACATTTCCCGACGCGCTAAATCTGGATTAGCGGCAACCAATGAAGCGGGCAATTCCAGCACCTCCAAGTCATTCTGCTCAGCCTCAATGCGCAGTTTTTTGGCTTGTAAGGCTTGTTCTTCAATAGCGGCTTCCTTAAGCTGTGTTTTGGCTCGAGTATTAGCAACCAGAAACAAAGTCTCACCAACACTGACCTTTTGCCCTTCCTTGACCATGATGGTCTCGACAATACCTCCTTCCAAATGCTGCACAATCCGCGCGTTGCCGGCCGGTATAATTCGCCCACTGGCGGTAACATGCTGGTCAATTTCCGACAGTGCTGACCACAAGAAGAAAACAAGCAGAAGGCAAGCTAATGCAATTAGGACAGGGCGATAATTCCAGAAGTCATCAGCCACTTCGAAGACATTTGTTTTTTCTGGCTCAGCAGCTCGTGCATCACCAATTCGCTCAGCGAACGTTGTTGCCGCGGTTTTTATGTCGTTTAGCCAATTCATGCCGACGCTCCTAGTTTCTGCAATACTGTTTGCGTGGGTCCATCAGCTACCATTCGACCGTTGTCCAAAAGCACCAATCTATCAACAAGCGACAACAACGACGTTCTGTGCGTTACCATTATCAATGTTCTGTTTTTTAGGTATTCTTCCATCTGAACCTTGAAGTGATTTTCGAGCACAGAGTCAAGCCCGGTTGTAGGCTCGTCAAAGATCAAAACTCGAGGGTTACGCAGTACTGCTCTGGCAATAGAAATAGCTTGGCGCTGCCCACCCGAAAGCTGAGAACCGCCTTCGCCAACTTCTGTCTCCAAACCGTGACCGCAATGCTTGATGATTTCCTCCACACCCGATACCCGTGCTGCATACTTCAAGGCTGTCTCACTGACGTCTGCTCGCCCAAGCAGTATGTTGTCTCGAATTGTGCCCGATATAAAAAACGGAAATTGTGGAACAACAGCCACAGTTCGACGCAATTCAGCCGGCGAAATCGCTCTTAAACCGTAGTTGCCGAAATAGATATTCCCTTCGTAATCATTGAGAATACCGGTGAGAACGGACGCTAGCGTGCTTTTGCCTGCACCAGATGGGCCGATTAAGCCAATCTTCTCGCCAGGCTTTATGGTCATTGATATGTCTCGCAGCGCAGGACGCATCTGTTGCGGATACTGGTATCTGACATTCTCCATTTGAATGTCACCTCGTAGAGGTCCCTTAGGGGATCTCTGAGCAGGCGCTTCAGCCTCATTGGGTAGCCGAAACAATGCATCAATAGTTCGCAATACATCTCTGCTCTGCTTCCACCGACTGACGACTCCAGCCAGGTTCATGATGGGAGCGATTGCCCGACCTGATAATATTGTGCAGGCGATCAAACCACCTATGGTCAAATTGCCTGATTGAATCTGATACACACCAAACACCACAATGAACACATGCACCATGTGCATGATAGTCATCGAGAGATTCTGTACAGCAGAGAATAAAAACTGATTTTTTCGGGTAGTTTCCGCAGCGCGGCCCGACGCATAGTTCCATCGAAATAGGCGATCACCAACGGCGTTAAACAGCTTGAAATTTTGCATCCCCGCCAATGATTCAATCATCAAGGTTGATTTTTTTTGCATGGAAGAAAAATGATCCGCTGTACTGCGATTGATCGGCACTTGAATCGCAATATTGAACGCTATTATTGCGATGGCACCCACAATCGGAATAATGGTCAGCGGCGGTGAAATAAGATAAATGATTCCAAGAAACACCACGAAAAATGGCAAGTCGACCAGAGTAGGAACAAACTTCGAGGCGTAGAATTCGCGAATGCCCTGCAGCTCACGAAAAAGATTGCTTCGTTCGCCAATAGACAAGGTCATATTCTCGGTATTGATCATCATTAGCCGCTGCATGAGCGTTCCATCAAATCCAGTACCTACTTTGGCGGCCACTCTTTCAAGAATGTAAGAGCGCATGGTTTTGAGTAAGAAATCGAACGACAAGGCAATAACAACCCCAATTGCCAGTACAAATAGTGTTGCTTCAGCAAAATTTGGAATCACTGAGTCGTAAACATTGAGCGTGAAAAGCGGCAGCGCAACCACAAACATGTTTATGAACAGTGAGCACACAAGCACTTCACTGAAGCTAGAGAGATGCTTCAATATTGGCTGCCAGAACCAGTCAATCGGGTCCTGTTCACTCATGTGCTCAGTGTTGGCAGCAACTTGCTCTTGGTTTGGTCTAATGCTCAGTATTTGACCAGAAAACTCATCAGCATGGCCGGCCAGGTCAGCCCGCTGAAACCCTTCACCGGGCACAAACATTCGGCCTTCTTGCCCTTCTCTTGGTAGATAAACTAACGGGCTGCCTTGTTTTGTAATCAAAATAACAGGCGTTGGCGCCTCTAAAACTGATTCTAATTCAACCTGCTCTGACCGAGTGGTGAACTGCAAGCGTTCGCCAATGGCGTCCAGATCATCCAGCTCTAAAGGCCCAGGAGCGCGAGCCAACTGATCTTTCAAACCGTCAATATCTGCGTTAATACCGAAGAAGACAAGTACAACCTGAAGACATTTGGCTAATGGGTCATCCACTTTTCCAATGGCCGCTGTGCTGCTATCAATCTCCGCATTGCTACTATCAACCAGAGTAAGCGACATGAATTCCCCTCAATTATTAATATACTTCTTACTGATAAAGGGTAGACCGCAGTCGATTGTTTCACAGTGTTTTTGTATACCCTATCTCTATGTAACTGTGATTCAATCGATAGTTTTTACAGAAACTGTGATGTAATTCTCATACCAGAATATCTTCAGGAACAGCTTTGCTCAAAGGGCCTGTAACTTCTGCGGCATATCCATTTTGGTAGACACGATGGCTGAAGTTATAATTCGGGGCATCGATTATGGCGAATTTGTCTTGAACAATTTCATCCGCTGTCGGCCGATGCGCTCTTGCCCAAAGATCATAACCCGAGCGAACAATAGAAATACGACTGAAGCCAGCACGCAACAAATTACGGCCTAATGAATTGGCGGTGAATGCTGTTTTATGGGCCATGTATTCACGACCGCGTACTAAACTGGCTCGATGCCCATACATAATGTCGATGGGAAATATCGGACCCGCAGGAGAATGGTAAACCGGTTTTTCATCCAGATTACCTTCAGCTATAACACTCGCAATTCGTTGAATATCGGGCGCAGCAATCAACGCTTGGGCACCTGGCTTCAAGACTCTGTAGAATTCATTAATTACTGATTGAGCTTCGTGCGGATACACATGCTCAATATTATGACTGGAGTACAAACCGTCAAACTTCGCAGCCTCAACGCCAGACATATCTCTTATGTCACCAACAATATCGGGCTTGATTTCGGCATCGATGTCCAGTGTGACCTGTTGATACGCCGTAAAATCCATAGGAATATTGGTATTGGTACCGCTACCAACGTTTAGAAACTCCTTTATTTGAGCCTTGGTGGCAGGCGCTTTGCTTTTTCGCTTACTTTTGACCATCGGAATTTTTCCCTCTATTTTGTTGATTATTGATATCTCAAACTTATGCCGTTAGTAAGTCAGAAACTACAGTTTCAGTAACACTATTGCGCTGCCACCAATAACTCCGCATGATCGCTATCATTCGTGGTGCTCTTTCGTTGCAATCCATCGGCAACATTACGAATCAGCTGCATATGCATCGGTAAAAGTTTTTCCAGAGCGTAGTTGTCAACCACGGATTTTCGCGCTTTCTTCCCTAGACTTTGAGCTCGCTCTCGATCATTGAGTAAAGCCAGAGTGGACCGCGCAATATCATCCGGAGAGAAGAAGTCAACGAGACAACCATTCTGATTATGCACAATCGCTTCATGCAAAGGTTGCGTATCAGAGCCCACGACCGCGCAACCGCAGGCCATGGCTTCAAGCAATGACCAGGACAAAACGAACGGATAGGTCAGATAAACATGTGCTGCTGATACCTGAAAAAGTTTTATTAACTGCGGATACGGCAATTGACCCGTAAAATGCAACCGACTCAAAAGCTCCGGCTTCATCTTCAATTCTTCTAACATGATGTGGCGCCAGCACTGACCTTTCGGCAGTCGTCGACCGTAACTTACACCATCACTGCCCACCACGATGATATGAACATCAGGATCTTCACTAAGAATAATCTCAGCGGCGCGCATAAACGCTGGGAAACCTCGGTAAGGTTCAAGGTTACGCGCCACATACGTAACAAGCTTGTCGCCAGGTCTAAACACCAGGCCACTGCCAAGGCGAATTTCGGCGTTGGGGTTTGGTTTAGCGCGACCAACGTCAATGCCATCGTGAAGCACTGAAATTTTATGCTGAAACTCGATCGGATTCTGACTGTACTGCCAGTGTGTTGGACTCACGCCCCAGTCAGCTGATTCAAGGCTTAGAATATTGATGATATTTTTGGTTCTAACCCGCAGCGCTTCATCAGCTTCGCCCGGAAACTCTGGGTCAAAGTCGACATCAGCACCAGTGCTTCGATAATAGAACTCAAAGAAGCTTAGTAATGGTACTTCTGGATAAACATCCTTCACATACAACGCGTCTCCCCACCCAGGGTGAGCGCAAATAACGTCTGGAATAAATCCCGAAGCACGCAGAGCTTTACATTCACGCCAAACCTTCTGCCCTTGATGAATAGCGCGCTCCGCACCCACGATGTAGTGATGGGTACTGCCGCTGGGCTCATTCGACACCGTATATTCTATTTTATGAACGCCAGGTATGCTCACGGCATTCGGCTTGCCCATAAATACCACGGTATTACGCGGGTCTTTAGCAAATTCTCGGCAAATATGTTTGTACTGCCCCGGAATGTTGGGGTGCATAAACAGCAAATTCATTGCATTCCTCAGTGGGCTAAAACGGTCACTAAAAGCGACCGTTTGTCACGCTTATTGAATAAGCGTAGCCGACCAACGGTAATATGCCAGTTTATGTAGTGGCATGAATTTTATTCAGACTTCATGCCCGCGAGAGAGCAAGTACGACGGTCTCCGATCTGTTAGACCGTGCTGATAATCAATTCAACATTGTTGTCCCATATGATTGTGCGTGTATCACCCGTTCCGTTCAATGTATTGGATTGCACTGCTGCAGATCCTTGATCAAGAAAGGCAAAATCATCAGTAATATCCATCGATCCGTCAATTTCTATTCGCAGACTGTTACCGCCATCCGTCATGTTTGCAATGTCTTCGTTTCCGATCGAAAAGTCATCCGAACCGGAGTCAACACTGGTTCCAGTAAAATCAAGCACCTCTACATCACTGAATATAGTGGCGAGCTGGGCGCCATCTATGCCAGCATCCGTTAGATTGTCTCCCGACAAGCTATCAGTGACAGCCATGGTATCCGATCCGTTATTTGCATCAACACTGCCAATACTCGCAAGCGCATCCATATCGAACGTCAAGGTGTCATCATTTGCCGAGAGTGAAAAATTCTCGAAGTTATCAACAGTCGTGCTATCGGCACCCACATCAATGTTACCGCTAACGCCATCGAGAGAACCGACCGTGAAGCTGCCACCAGCAATAGCGGCCGAAGAAGAGTAATCAACGTCATCCGTACCGAAGCCACCATCAAGTGTGTCGCTGCCTGTGCTGGAATGAATCGTGTCATCGCCCAGTGCGCCATCGATGAAATTGTCGTTGGTGTCGCCTGTGATTGTGTCACCTTGGCCACTACCGAATACGTCTTCGATTGAGATCAGTGTGTCGCTGCCACTTTCGCCGTCATTCAATGCACGATTAGCCGCATCCGCTTGAGATAAGTCGACTGTGACAGGGCCGCCGGCCTGGCTGTAATCGGCCATGTCTGCATTGGCACCGCCATTGAGAGTGTCGTTACCGGCACCACCTTGCAGAATGTCAGCACCACCACCGCCAGCAAGGCTGTCGTTAGCGGCATCACCTTCCAGAGTGTCGTTGCCGATACCACCGACCAAGGTGTCCTGACCACCGCCACCTTGCAGCGTATCGTTACCAGTTCCGCCGGTAAACTCATTGGCCGACGAGTTACCGACAATGGTGTCAGCGCCTGAAGACCCAATAATATTCTGGATATTCTCCAGCGAGTCATTGTTAGCACCACCACCATTAAGTGTTGCCGTTACCGGTCCAGAATCTGCCAGAGTAACAGCGAGGGATGAGAGGGCAGAATAGTTTATGGTATTCACACCACCGTCACCGTTGATAGTATCGGTTCCAGTACTGCCAATAAAGAGGTCGTTATCTGCACCACCCGACAAACTGTCGTTGTTCGCGCCGCCGTTGAGCGTGTCCTCACCAGCACCCCCTTCCAAGGTGTCATCACCGTTTTCACCAACCAATGAGTCACTGGCGGCCCCACCAATCAATTCGTTGGCCGAGGCGTTACCGCTGATGTTATCAGCACCAGATGTACCGATAATGTTTTCGATTTCAGTGAGTGATTGACTGGCCGCAGCCCCCCCATTTAGCCCTGCAGTTGCTGGACCACTGTCTACCAGGTTCACGGACAACGCAGAGAATGCTGAGTAGTCCACGGTGTCAGACCCGGCAGTACCACCATCTATCTGATCACCACCTGTACCGCCGATAAAGCTGTCGTCGCCTAATCCACCGCGTAAAGTGTCATCACCGCCACCGCCATTGAGGGTATCGTTACCGCCAGCCCCGTCCAAAACGTTAGCTGAACTATTACCGACCAGGGTGTCAGTACCTCCGGTTCCCGAGATATTCTCGATACCAGACAAAGTATCATCATCAGCACCACCGCCGCCAATAGTTGCCGTATACGTACCACTTTCAGCGATTGTCACAGACACCGACGATAATGCCGCATAGTCAACAGTATCAACACCACTGCCGCCCTGCACTGTATCATTGCCGGTGCTTCCTAACACTGTATTGATGCCTGAATTCAGTTGAATCAGATCGTCACCAGCGCCGCCATCAAGTTGGTCGTTGTCTGCACCACCTTGCAGGGTATCGTTGCCAGTACCACCTAGCAGCGTATCATTGCCCGCACCACCGATGAGATTGTCTGCGGCGCCTTCGCCATCGAGGGTATCATCGCCAGCGTTACCGGTTAAGGTATTCGCCGACGCGTCACCGCTGATAGAGTCAGCGCCGCTCGTACCAATAACATGTTCAATATTAGACAGCGTATCGTTGTTGGCAGCGCCGCCATCAACTGTTGCAACGGCCCCAGTGCCATTGTTTAAATTCACAGAAAGCGATGAGAAGCCCGAATAGTTGACCGTGTCAACACCAGTGCCACCTTGTACAGTATCATTTCCAGCGCTGGCCGTAATTGTGTTCGTACCTGAAGCAAGCTGTATGTCATCACTGCCAGTACCACCATCAACAGTATGATTACCCGCACCGCCAATCAGCGTGTCTGCACCCGCACCGCCAGTCAGTGTGTCATTACCGGCACCACTGTTAATCAAGTTGTCTTGGCCGTTACCGATGATTTCATCATCGAACCCGGAACCAATTACGTTTTGAATGTCGATTAAGACGTCATTGCTACCGTAACCGTCTTCTGATGCTGCACCGGCAACCAGGTTAACTTCTACACCGTTACTACCACTGGTTGTTGAGTAATCCGCTGTGTCTGCAGTGCTTGCGTCATCACCACCATCAAGGGTGTCCACACCGGCTGCACCGATCAATGTGTCCGCACCGGCATCACCTTCCAGCAAGTCGTTTGCCGCGCCACCTGTTACAGAGTCAGCGCCATCACCACCTTGCAGTGTTGTTGCCGTAGCGGCCCCTGTGAGCGTATCGTTATTACCGCTACCGATAACAATTTCAATATTGCTCAGGCTATCTGTGCCAGTACCGTCAAAGGCATTTGCACCCGGTGCGCTTAAGTTGACGTTAACGGAACCAATTGCGCCATCATAAGAGACAGTATCAATGCCGCCTGCACCATCAATTGTATCGCCACCGAAACCACCGACGATAAGGTTGTCAAACCCATTGCCAATGATTGAGTCGGCCTGGAACGTTCCAATCACGTTTTCGAACCCGGTGAGAGTGTCTATCGCACCTGTTCCATCATCATTAGCACGGTTATTTCCGAGATCTACGTCGACGGCACCTGTGAATACGCTTGAATAGTCGATCAGATCGGTATCACCGCCACCATCAAGTGTATCAGCACCTGCACCACCTACCACGGTATCGTTGCCCGCACCGGCTATGATCGTATTAATAGCGCCGTCACCGCGAATGTCGTCTGCACCACTTGTGCCCGTTACATTTTCTATATCGTTCAAGGTGTGGCTATAAGCCTCACCAGAGATTGATACTGTTGCATCCGTGGTAGTCGTTAGCTGAACAGTAATCGGTCCCACACCGGCAAGCGAATAATCGATGGTATCGCTACCGCCTTGACCAGAGTACTGGTCGTCTCCCGCCGTAGCGAAGAAAGTGTCACTACCGCCTCCCCCGACAAGATTGTTAGCGATACTGCTGCCAGTAATTGTGTCATTGTTTCCAGAGCCGGTTACGTGTTCAATACTCGTTAACCAGTCTTGCCCCGAATCACCGTCGTCGGTTGTTTGCGGACCAGCGCCAGTGATACTCAAATTAACCGTTACCGGGCCACCTGCGCCGGTATAGTCCACTCTGTCGAACCCGTTGCCACCTGCCAAGGTGTCGTTTCCGCCGCCACCTGACAAAGTGTCATTGTTTTCACCACCCTCCAGCACGTTAACCCGATCGTCACCACCGATACTGTCAGTACCAGCCGTACCGATGATATTTTCAACATTGCTGACGATGTCTTCCAGAGCACCGCCCACGCTCACGTTAGCGGGCGTACCCTCACTGAGCTGCACCGAAATACTCGCGCCGTAGCTACTGTAATCCAGCGTGTCAATATCGTCACCACCATCAATAGTGTCATTGCCTGCACCTGCAATTATGTCATCACTGCCAGTACCACCAGTAACGGAGTCGTTTCCGCTGCCACCCTCCAGGGTATCCGCACCTGCCGCACCAATTAGTGTGTCATTTTGACCGCCACCTGAAAGCACATTAGCCAATGTGTCACCGGTTATTTGATCGGCACCACTACTACCAATGACATTTTCAATAGCAGAAATTCTATCGTCATCTGCCAGGCCGTTGAGAGTTACGTCAACTTCGTTGCCACCATCCAAGGTGACTTCAATGCTGTTCAAGCCGGCGCCTGCCAAGCCTGAATAATCAACCGTATCATTATTCGCGCCACCTTCAAGCGTGTCGCCACCAGTGCTGCCTATGAATACGTCATCGCCCGCTTGGCCCCGCAAGGTATCAGCACCGCCCGCTCCATCAAGAGTGTCGGAACCCAGCGCGCCATCCAATACGTTGACAAGATTGTTACCACTAATAATATCGTTACCGGCGCTGCCCGTGATGTTTTCGATATTGCTGATGGAATCATCGTCACCATCTACCACAGTAACTGTGGTGGGCGCACCATTGTCACCAAGGTTCACGGAGATGTTAGTGATGCCGCCAAGCGCTTCATAACTTAGCGTATCATTTTGGTTACCGCCGTCCAGGGTATCAAGCCCGGAGCTTGCGTTAAATATGTCATTGCCGTCAGCGCCACTGACCGAGTCAGCGCCAGCTGAACCACTAATCGTATCGGCCTGGTTACTGGCAATATACTGCTCGAAATTACTAAAGAAGCTGGTGTTAATACCGGCTGTGTTAACTGTCGCAAGACCGTTGGCCAAGTCCAATGTCATGGTGTCGGTAATGCCCTGGTAGCTGAGCACGTCAGCTGTTACATGTGCACCACCATCCAAAGTGTCGGAACCAAGACTGCCAAAGACTGTATCGTCGCCACCACTGCCGTCTATGACGTTTCCATTGACATCACCGGTTATGCTGTCGTTGCCGGCACTGCCCACTACGTTTTCAATTTGGCTGATCGTCTGCGCGTCTAAACCACCAGCAATCGCTACAGTTGCAGCCGTATTACCGCTTAATGTAACAGTAATTGAATTCGCAGCAGAAAAGCTTGAGTAGTCGACTGTATCGGCATCCAGGTTACTGTTACCGCCCACCAGTGTGTCCGCACCAGTTGATGCGAAAATAGTATCGTTACCCAAATGACCGTTAATCAGGTTAGCGATATTGTTGCCTGTAATAGAATCTTGCGAACGAGACCCAGTGATGTTTTCAAAACCACTGATGGTGTCGTTGGTAACGCCACTGACTATAACAGTAGTGTCTCCGCTGTCTTCCAGGTCTAGAACAATTGCTCGTGTAGTCTCGTCATAGGTGATGCGATCTGTTTCCGTACCCCCTTCCGCGGTGTTGCCGCCGCCGAAAAACTTAACAACGTCATTGTCAGCACCTGCATCAATGACGTTATTCGCGTGCGTACCACGTACATGAATGGTGTCAGTGCCAGCACCGCCATTCATTGTTACGTTGGCGCCATACGAATACAGCTGATCGTTGCCATCGTCGCCATTAATTTCCATATTTGGCGCAATCCAGAACGTATCATTGCCGGTCGTGCCAGTTATTGTCTCCATGCCGTTAACACGGTCAGTTTCCGTGCCGCCAATAGTTATGGTGTAGGAGGTCTGGTTCCATGCATCCACACTGAGGATATTCATGTTGACGCTTAAGCCGCTCGCCACACTTGAATAATCCAGAGAATCGTTCGTGCCCGTGCCGCCGTACACACCATCATTGCCGCCTACCGCAACAAAACTATCGCTGCCGTCCATACCCCAAAGTACGTTGTTGGCACCCGTAGCACCCGTCAGCGTATCGTCGCCTGCTGTTGCATAGACGCGCTCGATACCTGTTATCTGGTCATCATCTGCACCAAGGCCACCGTTAACGGTAACGGTAGTAGGTGTGGCACTTGCATCTAAACGCAGTTCAATACTGGTCGCACTGCTGTGCGCACGATAATCAATTGTGTCAAATGAGCCGCCGCCGCTGTAGCTGTCGGCACCCAGACTATCCCGCATCCAATCCCAACCTGAACCGCCCGAGATAGAGTCGTTGCCATCACCGCCATCCAAATCATCGTGGTCACCACCGCCTTCCAGAGTGTCGTTTCCGGCACCACCACGGATGGTGTCATTTCTATCCAAACCTCGAAGAATATTGTCTTGTGCGTCACCTGTGATGCTGTCAGCACCAAGACTGCCGTCAAGGTGAATAATATTCGACACAGTATCTGTTTCAGAACCTGCTACAGCCACCGTGAAAACGCCAGAAACTGCACTGCTCATGTCAACAGTAATAGGGCTGATGGTGTAATCATATGACAAGGTATTGTCGCCAGTACCCCCGTCAAGCGTGTCGTTGCCTTCACCTCCTCTTAAGGTATCGTCGCCTGCTCCCGCATCAAATACGTTAACTGAGCCATCGCCAGTAATAGAATCATTGCCGCCAGTGCCGATAACATTTTCGATATCATGCACGACATCGTTGTCGACGCCGCCGCCATTAACTGTAACTTCTTCCGGCGTACCGCCATTAAGCTCAATCTGAATTGATGTAAACGCTGCATCGCTGTAATCCAGCCAGTCACCATTCGTTTGCGCGCCGCCATCAATTTCGTCGGCACCCAGACTTGCAACAATCGTATCGTCACCGTCAAGACCGTGAATATCATTCGCGTCGCCAGAGCCGGTAATACTGTCGCCAAAATCAGAGCCGGTAACATGCTCAAAACCACTCAGTGTGTCTTGACCAAGATCACCGTCCTGGGTGGCTTCACCGGCCAGCAAATCAACGATAACGCCTTCGCTAGCCGCATCTTCATAACTGACGGTATCTTCAATACCACCGCCGCCGTCCAGCGTGTCATTACCACCACGACCTGCTATCACGTCATCGCCTAGTAGCGCCGTAATTTCGTTGTCTTCACTATTACCCGTTAGTTCATCATCACCGTCTTCACTGCCGATGATGTTTTCTATGTCGATCGCCGTATCATCGGCCACACTGCTACCGCCAACACCCGCCAGAATGACAGACGCAGTATCCGTGCCCTCGCCTAGGGTTACGGAGACAGACGCCAGGTTCGCCTGATTTTGATAGTCGATGGTATCGATATCATTACCGCCGTCAAATTCGTTAGCGGCCGAACTTCCAAGGAATAAATCATCGCCGTCTTGACCAAACAAATGGTTTTCGCTGCCGTCAGCGCCACTCAAGGTGTCAGCACCGTCGCCTGCCCAGAAGTAGTTTACTTGGCCATCACCGGTAAGGGAGTCGTCTCCGGCAGAGCCTATCACTCGTTCAACAAAGCGAATGGTATCGGTCTCGTCGGGATCCGCATTAACCAACACGTCAGCATCTGTGCCACCATCTAGGTCAACAGTGATGGAGTCGCTCGATGCATTCAAATAAGAGTAATCGGCAGTATCTGTTCCACCACCGCCGTCTAGCGTATCGTTGCCCGCGCTTGCGACAAGTCTGTCCCAACCACTTTCGCCCTGGTACAAATCATCGCCGTCACCACCATCCAAGCGGTCTTCGGCATTACCACCTCTCAGTGTATCGTTACCTACACCACCAATGAGAGTGTCTGCTTCGTTACCGCCTAAGAGAGAGTCGTTGCCGTCGCCGCCGTCAAGCGAATCAGTGCCTGCATTACCTGTGATTGTATTGTCTTGCGCGTCACCGGTTATATCGTCGTTTCCTGCGGACCCTATCACGTCACGGAAATTAGTAGCCTGATCAGCAACATCGCCATTCACAGCAACGGAGAAAAACCCGCTTGTAACAATATTCATATCGGTGGTTACACCGGCTGAAAAATCTTCATAACTGAGCGTATTGTTATCAGCGCCACCATCAAGCGTATCGCTACCCAGTCCACCACGAATCGTATCGTCACCTGCGCGACCTTCAAGTGTATTTTGCTGAGCATCGCCAAAGATTGTGTCATTGCCTGCCGTACCGATCACGTTTTCTATGGCATAAACTTTGTCTACTTCGTCGGCACCCACAGTGCGATTTACATTCACATCGGCTTCACTGCCACCGTTGAGTGTTACCGATATAGAGTCAATATCAACTTCGCGAGAATAATCGGCGGTATCTACGCCAGTGCCACCGCGAAGTGAATCCTGACCAACTGCACCAACCAAGGTATCAGCACCGTCACCACCATCAAGGTCATTAACACGATCATCACCAATAAGAAGATCACCACCGGTACTGCCCACCAAATTCTCGATATCAATCAAGATATCATTAGAGCCGCCCACCACAGTTACTTCGGTAGAACCGGCACCATTCAATGTCACCTCAATATGATCGACACCAGGAAGTGGGTCAGAATAGTCAGCCCAGTCAGTGCCAACACCACCGTCAAGCGTATCACCGCCTGCGCCACCTATAAATGTATCATTGCCAGCAAGGCCTTCAAGCCTGTTCGCGGCACCGTCGCCTTGCAGAAAATCAGAGCCGGCTGTGCCGATTACATTTTCAACTTCGGCAACCGTGTCACTGTCACCACCAATTACGGTGACGGCAGAATCACCCGCTCCATTCAATTGAACACGAATTGGATTAGCACCACCAAGTGAGGAGTAGTTAATGGTGTCAATGCCATTACCACCTTCAAAACGGTTAGCGCCATTGCTGTGCAGGAATTCATCTGCACCTTCACCACCAAGCAAGGTATCCTGACCGTCGCCACCACTCAAGGTGTCGTTGCCATCAAAACCTTCAATGCGGTTGTTAAACGTGTCGCCGGTGATTGTGTCAGCACCAGTGGTACCAATAACATTTTCGATATTGGTTAAGGTATCGTTGTCAGCGTGCGCTACATTGTTGTCCACCAGCACGGTAGCCGGAGCGGTTCCATTAAGAACCAAATTAATAAACGACGCTGTTGTTAGCGTTCGAAAATCAATGGTATCAGCTTGGTTTCCGCCGTCGAGCGTATCGCGCCCCTCACTGGCGCGAAATACGTCTTCCCCACCTAAACTATAGACTTCATCAGCACCACTGGAACCAAGAATGGTATCGGCTTGATTAGTCAGGTAGTATTCTTCGAAGTTAACATAGGTGTCTGTACTGCCATCAGCACTGTAGCTGGCCTGACCGTTGACGAGATCAAGTACAACACCAACACCGCCAAGGTCGTCAAAACGCAACTGATCGGCTGTGGTTTCAGTACCACCGTCTAAGAAGTCGCTACCACCGCCGCCCCAAACTGTGTCATCACCTGCACCTGCTGAAATTCGGTTGTCTTCGCCATTGCCACGAATCGCATCGTTACTAGCGCCCGTCGTAATGTTTTCGACATCGATCAAGATGTCTTTGTCTGTACCATTGACGGCCACAGTTGTCGCCTGGCTTCCGCCCACGATCGTGTCATCAAATGCTATAGCAATAGACGTGACGCCCGCTAACCCGGAATAATCAGCAACATCCTCACCGGCACCACCATCCAATGTGTCGCGGTCGGTTAGGCTAGCATTGCCGCTGGCAAGCAGAACGTCGTCTTCAAGCTCGCCTTCGATTAAGTTAGCGCCCGCACCGCCCTGAATTGTATCGGCATGCCGAGAGCCCAGAACATTCTCTATGCCTTCCAACCTATCGACAAATCCGAAACCATCGTCATTGGCACGCAAATTAGACAAGTCAACATTGACGCCATTTACCAACGACAAGGAGCTGTAGCTTGCGGTATCGACTGTTCCAGCGTGATCGCCACCAATCAATGTGTCAGCACCTTGCAGACCTGCAAGCACATCACTGCCATCTTCACCGCGCAATATATTGACCGACGAGTCACCTGTGATCACGTCGCCTTGATCTGAGCCGATGACATCATTTATGTTTATCAAGTCATCTGAAGAACCGTCACCGTCCTGAAAGGCTTGACCTGCGCCCAAATCGACAATAATTGCACCGGCTTCACTGTAGTCTGCGATATCACGCGACGCACCCGTACCACCATCAAGCGTATCCTGGCCTCCACGACCACGCAGTATGTCAGCACCCAAACCGCCTTCCAGCAAGTTTCCGCCAACATTATTGTCACCATAAATCAGGTCATCACCATCTGAACCAATAATGTTCTCGATATCAATCAGAAAATCTGACGCACCATCACCATCATCACTAGTTCGACCAAGCACCATGTCAACTTCAACACGTGTGTTAGAATTTTCGTAACTTGCCGTATCAGAGTGATTGCCACCTCGCAAGGTATCTATGCCACCGCCGCCTTCCAGCGTATCACTGCGATTGCCACCATCGAGAACGTTGGCATTGGCGTCACCGCGAATCAGATCGTCCTCACCAGTACCGACAACGTTTTCTATACCCTCAAGAACATCTACACCACCATCACCGTCCTGAAGTGCACGCTCAATGCTAAGGTCGACGGTTACACCCGTACCAGCTTGACTGTAATTTGCAGTATCTACCGTTCCAGCTTGATCACCACCACGCAATGTATCATTGCCAGCGGCACCATACAGGTCGTCATTACCATCACCACCTTCAAGAACGTTTTCCTGGCCGCTACCAACAATCGTATCGTTGTTGTCTGAACCAATAACATTTTCAATAGTTTGCAACTGGTCTGAAGAGTTATCACCATCATCAATAGCCGCACCCAAACCACCACCAACATCAAGGTCTACATTGACCGCATTCGCTGCATCGGAATAATCTGCGGTATCAATGTCATTGCCACCGATCAATGTGTCTTGTCCACCCGCACCAATCAGGGTGTCGAATCCATCAGCGCCATCAAGTACGTTATTATTTGCATCACCGGTCAATAAATCGTCGCCAGAAGAACCAATGACGCCTTCAATTTCGATCAATGTGTCGATTCGGCCAAAGCCGTCTTCGGTTGCCAGCCCATCACCGAGGTTAACGGTAACTGCGCCACCCGCAGAATAATCGGCAAAATCGATATCACCATCGCCAACATCGCTGCCGCCATTAAGCGTATCGGCCGCGGCGCCACCGGCTAATGTATCGTTGCCTTCGTTACCTAAAAGTTCGTTGCTTTCCAGGTTACCTGTAATTTCATCGTCGTTCGCTGAGCCCCATACGTGCTCAATATTAAGCAGGGTATCGCTGGCCAAGTCGCCATCATTGCTGGCTTCTTCGTTGCCAAGGTCAACGACAATACGACTGCCGACAGAGCGATAATCCGCGACGTCATCAACACCGGCACCGCCGTCCAGAGTGTCGTTGTCACCGCCACCGCGCAACACATCAGCACCAACCTCACCGCTGATAATATTTCTGCCGCTGCCGCCACTTAAGGTATCGTCGAAGCGCGAACCACTTAAGTTTTCTATGTCGACAAATGTATCTTCTCCAAACGTGGTTCCTGAAATCAAGTCGCCGTCATTGACGGCACGGCCAAGGCCCAAATCGGCCGTTACGGCTGCGCCAGCAAGAGAATAGTCGGCGGTATCCGAACCAAGCGCGCCACCATCAAGAGTGTCATCACCAAGACCACCGCGAAGATTGTCATCACCTACTTCACCAAATAGAACATCATTATTCGCGCCACCAAATAGAGTGTCGTCATTGCCTCTGCCCCAAAAGGTGTTTGCTTCGTCATCACCAATAAGTACGTCAGCACCGCTTGTTGCAACAATGTTCTCAATTTCTCTAATGGTGTCAGTATCGCCACCACCACCGGTTACCAGTACAGCACCGGAGCCAGCGCCTTGGAGAATGGCCTGAATATTCTGCACCCCAAGCAAATTCTCGTAGTTCGCTGTATCAACTTGATTACCACCAATTAAGGTGTCACGCCCTGCGCTGGCGTTGAAGGTATCAATGCCGTTAAGGCCTTGAAATTCGTTGTTTTCAAGGTCACCAGTGAAGGTATCTGCGCCATCAGTACCGATAACGTTTTCAATGTTGGTAACCGTGTCGTCGTTCGCTGTGCCAGTGCGATCAATCAGGCCCGGCGCGGAACCTTGTAAGGTAACCGTAATTGCCGATGCCAGTGACTGGGAATAATCGATGGTGTCGCGGTCATCGCCACCGTCTAGGGTGTCAGCGCCCTCAGAACCCGCGATATTGTCTTCACCATCCAGTAAGTTAACTACGTCGGCACCGCTCGAACCAATTAATTGGTCTGCTTGGTTAGTGGTGAAATACTCTTCGAAGTTATTAAAAGTGTCTTGCGAACCATCACTGGCGTAGTCAGCCGTAGACGCCGCCAGATTAAGCACCACACCGGTATTATCAAGGTCGTCAAAACGCAGCACGTCATTTTCAGGCCCTGCAACGGTATTGGTACCACCATCGAGAGTGTCAGAACCGCCACCACCGAAAATTACGTCGTTACCTTGCTCGCCTCTGAGCTCGTTGGCCGCTGAATCGCCGGTAATTCTGTCGGCGGAACTTGAGCCGGTTACGTTCTCAATACTGTCAAAAGTATCCTGACCCGAGTCACCGTCAGCAGTTGCCCCTGGAATAACCGCGGTCATGTCGACTGTTATACCCGACCCCGCATTGGTGTAATCAGCAGTATCTCTGCCAGCCCCACCGAATAAAGTATCGTTACCCGCATCACCACGTAAGGTGTCGTTGTCCGTGCCACCAAACAGTTGATCCGCATTGGCACCGCCAGACAAGATATCTTCTCCACCCAAACCTCGTAATATATTGGCTTCGCCATCACCTGTGATAGTGTCGGCTGAGGTGGTGCCTGTGACGTTTTCGATTTCTGACAGTGTGTCTTTGTCAACGCCGTTTATTTGTGAAGTAGCCGGACCTGCGCCTTGCAAGGTCACGTTCAGTGGGCCGCCGCTAGCTAACGTTGAATAATCAACGGTATCGACACCAAGTCCGCCATCGAAGACGTCTAAACCTTCACTGGTATTAAATAGATCGTCGCCTGAAAGGCCGAATACAATATCCACGCCGGCTGATGAATTGGTCACGTCATCTTGATTACTCAAGAAGTACTGCTCGAATTCATCGAAAGTATCTGTGCTGCTGTCACCGCCAAAAAATGCTGTTCCAGCGCCCAGCCCACCTACGCCGAGGTTTAGAGTAATACCGGTACCACTTAGGTCGTCGAAGCGCAGATCATCATTACCGGCTCCGCCCACCAAACGGTCACTGCCACCGCCACCGCGGATAGTGTCATTACCTAGCCCACCATTGAGCTCATTGGCTAAGGCATCGCCATTGATGCTGTCATTACCCTGGCTGCCAATGACATTTTCGATCTCAGTGATACTGTCATCTGCCAGACCGCCACCAAAACTAACGCTAGTGGCAATGTTCTCGTTCAGTGTGACTGTTATAAAATTAGCCGCAGCGAGTGTTGAATAACTGATGGTGTCGGAACCCGCGCCGCCATCTAGAACATCGCCACCGCTACCGATAAAGTTATCATTACCGCCAAGACCGAAAATAGTGTCTTGAACACTGGAGCCTATCAGTATGTCGCCCTGGTTGGTCGCATAATAAAGCTCGAAATTGCTAAGCGTATCAATGGTAGCGTCGCCCAGGAAACGCGCTGTGCCATCTTCAATATTCAGCACGATTCCCGCGCCAGTCAGGTCATCGAAGCGAACCTCATCGATGGCGGAATCATTACCACCATCCAGCGTGTCAGCGCCACCGCCACCACGAATTGTATCCGCCTCATTGCCACCTAACAGAACATTTTGTCGATGGTCACCAATGAGACTGTCAGCATGATCGGTGCCTGTTACGTTCTCAATATTCCACAGCTCATCAATTCCGCCGCGACCATCGCTGCCATTGTTACCAGAAAGATCAACAGAGACGCCGGTTGTGGCACCGGCCTGGTAATCAACTGTGTCAATCTGGGTGCCGCCATCATAGTAATCGTTGCCGTCGCCGCCGAGTAAGAGGTCGTCATTACTGCCGCCATACAGTGAATCATCTCCGGCACCGCCATCTAAAGTATCGTTACCATCATGGCCATCAAGAACGTTCGTGATTAACTCTACAGCTTCACCGTTTAGGGTGTCATCCCCTCTAGAGCCAATAACGTTTTCAATCAGAGAAATCGTATCATCATCACTTCGGTCACCCGGCGTACCGTTATCGACGGTCACTGTTGCCTCGTTGGCGCCATCCAAAGTAACGCTTATTGAGTCTACGCCTACAAAATCTGAGTAATCGATGGTGTCGGCATCGTCACCGCCGGACAATGAGTCATTACCCTCGCCCGCTTTAAATGTATCCTCACCACGCAAACTTTCAACAATATCGTCACCGAGCCCCGAATAAATCAGGTCATCCTGATTACTGCTTGCATAGGTTTCAAACCCGGAAAACTGGTCGACACTGCTATCGGCTGCATAGGATGCAGTATTAGATAGAAGCGATAGTGTTACGCCGTCTCCTTGCAAGTCGTCGAAGCGAAGTTGATCAATACCCAAAGCATCATCGCCACCGCGCAATGTGTCACTGCCGGCGCCGCCAAGAATGGTGTCGCTGCCCAAGCCACCGCGAATATCATTGCCAAGAAAGTCACCACCTATGGTGTCATCACCGTCGGTACCAATCACGTTTTCTACATTTCGAACGGTGTCAATCAACGAACTTCCACCCATGTCGACTGTGGAAGTTGCATCAACACTAGCAGTAAGTGTTAGATTTACAGACTGAGCGCCCGCTAGGCCTGAATAGTCCAGGGTATCGCCAGCATCATCTCCGCCATCGTAAACATTACCACCGACACTGGCTTGCAACAGATCTGAACCCTTGCCGCCATCCAGCGTATCGGGGCCATCACCGCCATTGAGTGTGTCATCACCCTCAATACCACTAAGCACGTTGCCTGCAGGTAGGTCATCTCCAATCAACAGATCGTCAAAAGTCGAACCGCTAAGGTTTTCGATGCTGTTATAGGTATCCAGGCCGCCGTCGCCGTCTATGGTTGATTGACCGGTCGACAGGTCAATTTCTACTGCTCGCTCGGCGAACTCATAACTTGCCGTATCAGAGCCATCACCGCCCTGCAGCAAATCGTCACCGCCGCGGCCGGCCAAAATATCATCTTCCAGACCGCCGCTAAGCACGTTGTCTTCTTCGTTACCGATCAAGGTGTCTTGGTGATCGGAGCCGGTTAAATCTTCAATGCCGTCTAATTCGTCACGACCGCCGTCACCGTCATTTGCGACAATACCGCTGGATAAGTCGATATTTACACCATTACTCGCCAACGAATAATCGGCAGAGTCTCTACCTTCGCCCCCTCGTAAGGTATCGTCACCGGCACCACCTGACAGCACGTCATCGTTACCCAAACCTTCGAGAACGTTGTCTTGATCGTCACCAAATAGACGATCCGCGCCTTCAGTAGCAATAATATTTTCAACATTTCGCAGCTGATCGTTGTTACCGTCCGCGTTAGCCGCGTCACCATTTAAAATGACTTCTGCATTGCCAGCACCGCTTAGGGTAACGGCTATCGATCCTGCCTCGGCAAGCCTAGAATAATCGATTGTGTCAACGTCGCCGCCACCATCGAAGACGTCCGAGCCAACACTTGCATTAACAGTGTCTTCACCTAGGCCGCCCTCTAGTAGGTCATTACCTAAACCACCATCCAGGCTGTCGTTACCGCCTGCACCATCAATGCTGTCATCACCGTCTTTGCCTAACAGAATTTGTTCGCCGTCGTCACCAACGATGGTGTCGGCAAACGAAGAACCCGAGATGTCTTCCAAGTTACGTAAACGATCTACCTCAGCACCCATGACGGCCGTTGTAAACCCATTGCTGTCTTTCGCTTCACCGAGATTTACGCTAACGCCAACCACGGCATCAGAAAAATCAGCAACGTCGTGATCACCTTCACCACCGTCGAGCTCATCGTTACCACGACCGCCTGAAAGCGAATCGTTACCTAAACCACCAAAAATGGCATTTTCGCCATCAGAGCCTATTATGCGATCATCAAAATCAGACCCAATCAGGTCTTCAATACCGATCAGTGTGTCAATGTTGCCGGAGTCGATAACAACGTTGTCCAACGCCAGTCTCATGTCAGCGTCGATGGCTTTTGTTTCACTGGAATAGTCAACAACGTCAGTGCCACTTCCACCGATGAGCGTGTCCATGCCGCCGTTGCCAGCCAGCAAATCATTGCCGGCGCCACCGTCCAAACGGTTGTCGGAGCTATTACCAATCAAAGTGTCGTCAGCAGTACCTGCCAGAATATTCTCAACTTCACGACTGCTGTCAATTTCTGTTAGCGGGCCATTCTCGCCAACACGAATTTCTGAAAAGCCATTCGTCTCAACCGAAAGGTCAGCGGTAATAACTTCACTAAGGTCAGCATAGTCAGCGGTATCACTACCAGCGCCACCCACCAAGGTATCATTTCCAACGCCGCCCACGAGCGTGTCATCGCCTTCAGCGCCGTCTAGAAAGTCGTCATCTCCGGCACCACTGATATGATCGTTACCGGCACCGGACTGTACGGTGTCTTTTCCTACAGCACCAACAATGGTGTCGTCACCAAGACCGGTGAAAACACGGTTGTGGTTAGGATTATTAGCCAGCACCCAAACATCTTCGCCACTCTGGTTTACAAAGTTCAAGTCTTGGGGGCCAAACACGTTGCGAATGGTGAATAGCTGGCTGTCTTCCGAAATGAGAATTGTTTCTGGCGGCGCCTCTATAGGGTTGCCATCCGCATCTTCGGTTTCTTCATCGAACCGTGAAGTGACTTTGAAGTTAACACTGAAATCACCCTCTGATGGAACCGGATAACTCAGGTTAATATCTACCGCACCGCGCTCGTTGACTTCAAACTCTTCAAGAGTCCAGGTATTACCTGATTTGGTGGCGCCTTCTATAACAAAGTCGTCCGGCAAACCAGTGAGCTCGAGCTTGTCGATCGCAAAGCCGACCGGAAATTGGGGCGATACCTGAATAACACGACTCATGGTTGTTACACCAAAGAAGTCGCTATTGTCAGATTCTACGTAAAGGTTGTCAGTTGACGTAGAGAAGTTGATTGTTTCGGTGGAAAACTGAGCTTCGTTGCTTGAATCAAATACCGAGGCTTCGGAACCGCCGCCACCTCGTACAATAGTTGTTTCTACACCGTCTCTGATTTCGCTGCTACTGGACCTGGCCAATTGCAACAGATTCAGATCAAAAAGTGCGATATCGTCTGGTACGGGTGGTGCTTCTTCCAAGCCAAAGGTAATGGCACTGCTGGTCGCTTGAGAAACAGCCTCGGCTGGTTCAAGAAAGGTGCCCTCATCATCAATAGAGCGTCGGGTCTGATTACCTTCGTCTTCAAACTCAAACGTGTGTTCTGATTTACTCTGAGCTTGCTCTTGTTGCGTTTTAACTGCTTGTTGCAAAACAACAAGTACTTCTTGTTGCTGCTGCGCTTCGGCTTCCGCTTCAGCGGCCGCTTCAGCCTTAGCTTCTGACTCAGATTCCGCTTTTTCCAGCGACTGAAAGCTGTCGCGCATAATGCTGGAAATAGCGATGAAGTCCTGAACACTGAGGTTACCTACCTCTCCAATTTTCGACAGTAAAACATGCGTTTCGATCAACTCGTCATCAAAGTATATCTCAGGAGATTCTTCTTCTTCGAAGAGCAACAACGCAAGACTGTTGAACACAACTTTTGCGTTGTTCGCTTCGTTGGTAACAACAATATCAGAATCAATAATGTCGATTTTTGCCTCATTAAGGGTCAAATCGCTGATGGTAATCTTTGCCTTGGGCTCCACCGCGACCGAATCGGTGCTATTGGATTCTGCAAGACTGACATTGATACTCGCTACTTTCTGAACCATCTTTGCTTTTGCTCTCGTTTTTAGGTGTCAGGCAAATACGACCACACAAAAAATTTGCACGGACGTATTCAATAAGCGTAGAAAAAGCACCTAATATGGCTAGTTAGCGATCAAAGTGTTAAGTGGTTTATGTCAAGTATCGGACAGGCGTCACAGAATTGACGAGAGCGTGGTCGTTTATCAAACAAACTACAGGTTGTTTTTTATTCAGCTTGAACTAAACGCTATGCAGGCGTGTTTTCGATTGATTGAAAATTAAGCGAAACCGCGTTTAGCATGCGTTTGAAGCTGTTAAGGAAGTCAGAATTTGAGTAATGCGCCTCTATATGACGCTGTGCAGCTTGCACCGTATTTCTGCGCATCTCGGCGTTGTCCAGAGTCGCCAACAAGATAGTTCCCCAATCGGCTGGATTACTCACCAAGGTACCGCGGCTTCTACCAATCACCTCACGATATACTGAGTGATTACTGGCCACTACGCTCGCGCCTACCGCACTGTACTCTAGCCACTTTGTATTCGACTTATGCCGGTTGAACCGTATGTTACTCAGCGGACACAGGCCAACAGACCAGCGTCTGCTCGCCAAAATGCTTAAGAATTGATCGTAATTCCAGTCGGGTGGAATAACCCTGACTCTATCGCCAAATCGCTCAAGCTGGTGTGGTTTAGGAATAGTGCCCAGTAGCTCAAACTCTGCTTCAGGCCTTTGGTCGAGTACGGCTACTATTCCATCAAGAGCCAGTGCCAGGTCTTGCTCATGCCCAAACCCCATATAGCCGAAACGCAGAGGCTGAGTTTGATCATAAGTCTGCATCACCTGCCCCGGACACAATCTTTGCGCCGTATGAATAGGTGTATTGAAACGCTGACTTTTCAAAGCCTCACTAAGTGAAGGGGTCGCAGAATAAATCAGGTCTGCTTCGCGCAGCTGGTAACGTAAGCGCTCCTGGCGGACCGGATCGGAATAGAACTTGTGTTTATCCAAACCAATATCAAGCGGTACGTCTAATAAATTATCATCGAGACAGCAGACCACCCGTGCGCCTTGCTGCTTCGCTTTTCGCAAAATTCCCTGGGCATGCTGCCCCGTGTAACGACAAAACACCACAAGGTCTGGCTGATAGCGCGACAACACTCTATCTGCATAGGTACGAAACACCAGAGTTCCTGCGCCACGCACTCTGCCAACGGCGCCGATATCAAGCTCTGTCAGCACCTCGCACTCAATATCGCCCGCATCGATCACGTCACGTAAAGGATGAGTGAACGCCAATTGCAAGGTCGGCAAGTTAGTAGAGTTCGCGACCAGTAGCATTTTCAAAGGTGAGCTTTTTCTGGCCCTCGTTACGACTGATGATTTATTTTGGGCGGCACGGTATTCATTGGCCGCTACCTGCTTTAGCGGCAAATAGACGCGCTGCATGAATCGTTCGAACGCGCCATGTTCTGTCTGTGTCTCGATTGACGCTTGATAACTACGCTGCAGGCGCTCTCGTTTGCGATTAGCCTGAATGACTTGCTTGTGTGGAACGAAACCAGCCTCTTCATCTATACCATGATATTTTTTTCGATTCTGCTCTGATATCACTGAGCTATTAGTCCGTGAAATATCATTCAGCTCTTCCAGCAGAGAAGGTCGCGCGTAAGCCAATTTGATTTCAGTTTCAATGCTCTCACGGCTTATTGCGCCTTCTTGAAGCATTTGATGTAATGTTGATACCCATAAATGACCATGTTTGTTAGCTGCTGAGACCCAGGGTTGCGTGTGCATATCGGTGAAATGCAGATTGCAGGTAGAATCATCCCAATACTCCAGACTGTTCCATTGCGGCGGAATGGCGTAGCCCAACTCATGGTCTTCCAATATACAAAGCTCATTCATCAGTTCTTTATAGGTGTACTGTCCGTCTAACCCCGCGATGATGTCTTCTGCGTTCCATTCCAGGCGGCCGCAATCCAGCACGCAGACCGCGGTTTGTTTAGGCCTTCGTTTTTTTTTGAACAATCTGGTATTTGTTTTTTTGGCGATTACATCACTTTGAATCAACATCTTGTGCCCATTCATGGGAATGTCCCACAAATCACCAATATCAGAAAACACCAACATGTCAGCGTCCATGTAGATGGCCTTACCTTTATTGCCCGCAAGCTTTGGAATGGCGAATCGGCTGAATGAAAAACCTGTGCGCGCAAGTTGACGCTTATCGGTCGGCTCTGGAAGCTCTACATGCTCCAGACTGTGAATCTGAAATGGGCGTTGCGTGTGCTTTGCAATACTGTATTCCAGCACCTGCAAACCGATGCGCTGCGAGCGATCGGTACCTACATAGATTTGAATGGTTGCTGTGTTATGGGTCATCCTTGCCCGCTCTTGCCCGATATAGTTCTCTTTGGAAAACGCCCAAAGCCCACATTATGTGGCCACGTGCATCAACATGCTGAGAGTACGGCGTCCTTGCTGTATTTTTGCTTTATTCTTTTCTCTACTCACCCAGTGTAGTTCAAAAAGCGGAAATTCACTGCTTGAATGGCACTAATCCCATGCTGAGCACGGCCTGGCTGTTCTCAGTGCAATCGAATTTGAGCTTGCTGAGTTGCACGCTCGGTGATCACCCCGATACGTTGTATGCTAGCACCGGCATCCAGCAATTTCTTCTCTTCGTCGCGAGAAAGAATGATCAGCATGCCCCCATTAGTTTGTGGGTCTAACAGCAAATCTCTTTGAATATTTGAGACTGAATCAGAAATTTCACAGCTGTTAAGATAGTGCTGCAACTCAGGAAACAAACTGGAATGGCAACCATCTGCAATCAGGCGCTCCGCTCCCGGTAAGGCTGGAATAGCGGCTAACTCTAACTGAGCCGCAAACCCTTCTGCGGGCAACATTTCCAACAAGTGCCCAATTAGACCAAAGCCACTAATATCGGTTACCGAGCTTGGTAACGTTCCATGCAACAACTGCCACAAACTTCGATTACTGCCCAACATGCTACTCAGTGTTGAATCTAGCTCACTCACGGTAGCAAGTGATTGCATATCAGCAGCCAGTACAACACCCGTACCCAGACCCTTATTCATCACAATGACGTCGTCATGGTTTGCTCCACACTTGGACCAACGATTCGTCAAGGACAGTTCGCCATTCACCACAACGCCGAGATGATCTTCAGCACCTTCTGAACTGTGACCGCCAGCCAGTGCCGCCTCATGCATCAGCAAAGCGTCACTAACACCATTCATCATTCTTAGATGGTCACGTTGCTGTAAGCGTGAATGCGCAAATTTTAAATTTGCCCATACTTGCACGTACTTCGGAGTTGCACCCATTGCGTACAAGTCGTTCATCGCATGATGCACCGCAATCATCGCAAACAAATAATGGTCTTCAGTGAAACTGCGAAAGCCGTCGATACTTTGCACCATGGCCATATTGCTTGAAGGTTGCCAAACGACAGCGTCTTCAATCGTATGCAGCGCTGAATGTAAGCTTTCGCTATCAGCAGCAGGCAGCTTGGCCAAATTTTCATATAAACCTGCGGGACCCAACTTGCTTCCACAGCCTGCACAATGCATCTTCTCTTCCGCATTCCCGACACCTGGCCCTGTAGACGAACCCGCCGCCGACACCATTGAATCGTTTTTCGATAGCTCGGAAAACTGTCGCATAAACGCCGCATCAATTGAATTCTTCCAGCGCCAGACCCAGCGACCAGACAAGGTCAGACCATTTCGACAAGCTATTGCCGATTTATCTCCCAATGTTATCAATCTTAGGAATTCAGATTGCAACCGCACTTTTTTATATGCATCTTTAGAAAAAAATCGACGAAGATTCTCAGCCAGATAAGGTGCTTGTCTTACCGCATACACTCCGGCTTTTGGTTTGGGGTCATTAACCAAACAAGCGATATCACCTGCTGCAAATACATTGTCATGAGAAATACTTTGCAAATAGTCATTAACGTTTATAAAACCTTTATCGTCGCAGTCAAGGCCACTCCCAGATGGCCAACCTGCTGCAACGGCATCGGTACTAACAAACACTTTGTCCATTGGCAGGAATTCATCGTTACTGGACCAAACACCTTCGGCAGTCACCTTACTTAAGGTGAAACCTGCGTGCTGTTCTACTTTCAACAGGGCGAGCTGCGCATTTGCAATTTCAACAGCTTTAGTCGTTGTTCCCGGCATTACATGCTCGCTGTTGTACAACAAGTGTAATCGGCAGTTATCACGGTCTCGCAAACGGTGCGCAAGCGACAGACATAACTCTGTGCCGCCAACACCAGCACCAACAACTGCAATACGCTGTAGCGTTGCTTGATTTTGCAGTACACCTTCCAGCTCTGCCCATTGACGATGGAACTGGGCAATCGGCTTCACACCGGTTGCGTATTCATACCCTTCAATTGAATCGAAAGAAGGACAAGAGCCGGTATCAATTGACAGGCAATCGTAAGACAGCGGCGCCTGGTTTTCTATGTGTACTTCACGCGCGTCAAGCTCAAGATCAATCACTCGACCTTTTATAAAGCGAATACCCGCTGCCCTGCATAAGGCATTAAGATTAATTAGCGTATCTGATTTTTCGAAATGGCCGGCTATGTAACCTGGCAACATACCTGAGTAGGGCGTATCACCCTGCTCAGACACCAGCGTAATGCGCACCTCTGGAATAGCTTTCATGGCAAACGATTTTATGGCCAGCACATGAGCGTGCCCGCCGCCAAGTAACACCAGATCGTGTTTGTAGAAGGGCACACTATTCATGGTTATGGCCAAGCTCATGCAACCAGTGCAAAACCTCGTTATGTTCGCCTGCAAAAGTAATGCGCTCTTGCTGCTTGCTTAACTGATAGTCATACATTTTGTCATAGTAGTTACTGAGCAACTGCGAGAATATTTCATCAAAGCCACTCCAATCGTGATGATGACGAAGTTGCTGCATCGCTTCAGGTAATAAATTGCTCAGCAACTGATGCCTCGCCCCACCAAGGCGTTTTTTTATTCGATCAAATGAAGACTGTATTGATGTCTGCAAGCTCTCCCAGGCGCTACTTGGCTTTTCATTGTGTACCATGAAATGATCAAGTGCGAACTGAACATAGTCACGCCGCAAGCGCTGCAATCGATCGTCAAAGCTTGCAAGCAGTTGCACCATTGGCGCCTTACTCATTGCTTGTTGCAGTTGTGCGGGTAAGTTCAAACGACCAATTAATCTGGACTCGGCCTCGACCAGTATTGGCCCAGACCCAACTGCGTCTTTTTTTATCCAGTCAATAATCACCGCGTTTTCAAAATCGATCTGACTTGGCTGCGGATCAAACATTGCACCAAACGCGCTGCCTCTGTGATTTGCATGTCCCTCCAAATCAATACTCTGACCAAAGGCCAGCAACAGATCGGTCTTGCCAACGGCTGTTGCACCGGCAACAACAGTTAATCGACTGCTAGCTGACAAGCGCTCTAGCTCGGAAAGCAGAAAACGACGAAGCGATTTGTAGCCACCTTCTACCAATGGGTACTCTACGCCAGCTTCACGCAACCATTGTTGAGTAGTCTGCGAACGAAGCCCCCCTCTGTAACAATACAGATACCCATCCGGATAGCGTTGAATGTGACTGAGCCAGGCATCCATACGCTGAGCACGAACATCGGGTGACGCCAGTTCCAAGCCGCGCTCAATGGCGGCTTCTTGGCCGCTCTGAGCATAGATGCAGCCTATATCGTGGCGTTGCGCGTCATCAAGAATTGGCTGATTACTTGTATTGGGAAATGCACCCGCCGCGAATTCAACGGGTGCGCGAACGTCCATCAAGTGCTTGTCACTCAGAAAGAGGTGGCGAAAATCCGCGACGTTGATATTGGCAGTTCCTGCCATGCTATTCAGGCACCGCCATTGGCATCAGGGGCAATTCATGTTCTGGCATCCCGCCAAAGGCGACGGCGCAACGAGAGAAGGTATTAAACAACAGTAGGGCAAGCGACATGTGCGCCAGCTCAGCCGTGGTGAATTCCTTACGCAACTTGTTCTCGGTCGCGTCACTGATGCGTTCAGGCGACTTCAGATAGTATTCACAAAAAGTGAGTATTAGTTTTTCTCGCTCGCTCAGATCACTGGTCGCGAAGTGCTCATCGATCTTTTCAATTTTTTGTTCGGTCAATCCCGCTTGCGTTGCAATATCGTAGCGTACAGCTTTGCAGAAAACACAGCCAACCTCCCTGGCATTGCGCAACCGAATCATCTCAAGCTCTGCCGGGCTCAGAGGTCCCTCTTTCCAAACGGCGGCATTAA
This sequence comes from Pseudomonadales bacterium, assembly GCA_045105115.1. Taxonomy (GTDB): domain Bacteria; phylum Pseudomonadota; class Gammaproteobacteria; order Pseudomonadales; family JAUIET01; genus JAUIET01. The sequence continues at coordinate 40,805 of JBGCDE010000207.1, forward strand.
GCTTCAAATACGGCTCTACCACCTCTGGCACCAAACCCAGTGCCGAATCCCTGACAACGTTACCGGTTTTCTCTGTAGGGGAGCTCGTTATCCGAGATGCCGTCATTGTGTTTGCTCCGCTTGATCAATGTCAGCAAAACCCCAGAGTTTGCAAAGACGGACCTCAGCATAAAATACACCCAGAGCCTGAACCAATGCGACCAGCCCCGGCTCTCCAAAATACTCCTTCACAGCGTCCGCTTGTGCATCAGTGATTGCATGCACGTCTATGGCATACACCTCTGCAAAAGCCAAACAGGCTTTTTCGCTGGAAGAAAACTGCGAATTGTTTGACCACAGCGACACTGCTTTTGCCAATTCCTGGCCAACAGCTGCATCCCCACTGTTCGTTGGTAGACTGTGCAATTGCGCCATTCGAATTCTGCAAAGTCGTAACACATCAGCCGGAAGTTGTGACAGCGCGCCAAAGCTCTGTCGAAAATCAGCGTACAGCGGGCTCAGCTCAGAATGCTGTGCCAGCCAATCGCTTAGACTACCAACGGGACGATCTTCATTCACGGTCGCATACTCGCAGATATAACCATGCAGCATTATAAGGATTCCTAAACATCATTTGTAGGAATGATGATGTCATGCCAATATCTTTACATGGCTGAACTCGACCCACTATTACTGTCCAGACTGCAGTTCGCGCTGAATATCAGCTTTCATATCTTGTTTCCAAGCCTATCGATCGGTCTTGGCTGGCTACTCTTTTACTTCCGTGTTCGCAACACCATCAGCGGCGATCAGGCGTGGGCATACGCTTACCATTTCTGGGTGAAGGTATTTGCGCTGACGTTTGCGCTGGGCGTGGTCTCAGGCATTGTGATGAGCTTTCAGTTCGGCACTAACTGGCCAGGGTTTATGGAGCGAGCAGGCAATATTGCGGGCCCGCTATTGGGTTATGAAGTGCTGACGGCTTTTTTTCTGGAAGCCAGCTTCCTGGGCATCATGCTGTTTGGTAAAAACCGGGTGTCTAATCGTGTGCACCTGATCGCCAGTTTTTTTGTGGCATTTGGAACCACACTGTCAGCTTTCTGGATATTGGCGCTCAATTCATGGATGCAAACGCCGACAGGGTATCGAATCGAGAATGGCGAATTCTTTCCCGAAAGTTGGTTCGAGATAATTTTTAACCCAACGTTTCCATATATGTTTACGCACATGATGAATGCGTCGTTTCTAACGGCTGCTTTTTTTGTCTGTGGTATTAGCGCCCTGCGTATCCGCAATGGTTTGGATGGACCAGCCACGAGAAAGATATTGCGCTCCGTGGTATGCATTGCCGCCGTACTGGCACCGCTGCAAATTCTGATTGGTGATTTTTATGGCTTGCACGTCAGCAAGAGCCAACCTGCAAAAGTGGCCGCGCTAGAGGCTGTTTGGGAGACCACGCGTGGTGCCAATCTGACTTTATTCGGATGGCCTGATGAAGATCTAAAAGAAACCCGCTATAGCGTGGAAATACCCAAGCTCGGCAGTTTAATACTAACCCATGATTTGAATGGGGAAGTGAGAGGCTTGAACGAATTTGAGAACGCGCACCCACCCGTAGCACCTGTATTTTTCGCATTTAGAGTAATGGTTGGAATTGGCGCATTGATGATTCTCACCGCCTGGCTGGGTGTTTGGCAAACCCGCAGCCGCGCCGAACCCAATGGCTTAGGCTTGCGACTCATGTCGTGGATGACGTTCTCCGGCTGGGTTGCCACCCTGGCGGGTTGGTACGTCACCGAGGTAGGTCGCCAGCCATTTATCATTTATGGCCAGTTGCGCGTAGCCGATATTGTTGCGGACCATGGGCAAGGCCCACTGCTGGGCTCCTTGCTGGCTTACGCAGTTGTGTACTGCGTACTGCTGATTGCTTACATCAGTACCATTCGCTATATGGCCAGCAAACCAGCCGCATCACTGGCTATGCAAGCGCAATGGACCCGACCCGGAGAATCTCATGGCTGAGTTTTTACCCGTGTTTTACTTTTTTGTTATGGGTTTGGCGTTGTTGGTATACGTTGTACTGGACGGTTACGACTTGGGAATAGGTTTGCTATTTCCATGGGCGTCTGACGCTGAGAAAGATCTGATGATCGCGAGCATCGGGCCGTTCTGGGATGCAAATGAGACCTGGATAGTACTTGGTGTGGGTGTCTTGCTGATCGCATTTCCTCACGCACATGGCGAAATTCTATCGAGTCTTTATATACCGGTAACCCTAATGTTACTTGGTTTAGTGTTGCGCGGCGTTGCGTTTGAATTTCGCGTCAAGGCCGGCGAACGTTATAAATCGCGATGGAATAAGTGTTTTTTTACAGGTTCGTTGATCGCAAGTCTGTCACAGGGTTGGATGCTAGGGGCTTATATTACCGCACTCGAACCCAATACCATCAGTAGGTTATTTTCCTTTTGCATAGCTCTGGCGTTACCCGCCCTATACGTTTTATTGGGTTGCGCATGGCTGTTGATAAAAACCGAAGGTGATCTTTATCGAAAAGCCATCAACTGGGCACAGATAATGCTCGCACCCATGACAATGGGGTTGATACTCGTCTCTGTCGCAACACCATTGGTGTCAGAATCCATCGCAGAGAAATGGTTTACGGTACAGAGCTTTATTGGTCTTCTGCCTATTCCACTGAGCTGCGGTATTGCCTTAGTAACCATTGCCGCTATGCTCCGACATCCAGACTGGTTATTTGGTGGTCGTGAATGGTTTGTTTTCGCGGCCTTGCTCGTCATCTGCTTAATGGCAGGCATAGGTCTTGCGTACAGTCTTTACCCCTACATTATTATTGATCGTTTAACGCTATGGGAAGCGGCTGCCGCTACAGAGTCGCTGCAGTTCATAGCGTACGGTGTGGTATTGAGTGTGCCAGCGATCGCGGCTTACACAGCATTTACTTATTGGGTATTCAGAGGAAAGAGCTCAACGTTGAGCTATGGAGAAGTAGACTAAATTCAATCACTATCTTCACCTAAGGCAAGCAATGAGGCATTGCCACCCGATGCCGTAGTGTCTGTTGATACATGCTTTTCCAACACAAGACGTCTAAGCAAGGGCTCACCTAAGGGTTCATTAATCAACGCAAGCAAAGCGCCATCGCGACGTCTTAACTGCCTTTCCAGATCTGACAATTGCTCGCCTGTTACATTGCTCAGCAAGCCGTTCATTGCTGGCAATGCAACAAAGCCAGCAAGATCTGCTGCGTTATTAAGTTCACACACGACGTAACATTTGTCACTGATTGACTGCAGAGCCAAATCTGCAGGTCGTGGTTGGGCGCCAGCAGAAACACTGGCTAGAACAACATTTCCCAATACCAACGCCATACAAACCGACGGCAACAGCTCATCGCCCGTGCCTGCGCTCAAAGCGCACAGCAACCCTCTGGGTATATGAGACAGCAGGTTTTGCTCACCCGTAGGCCCCTTCATTTCAAGCGGCTCGTCCAATTCAAGCAAGGCGTACTGAACCAAAGCACTCAAGCGAGACCACTCGGCGTCACTGACGTCACAGTCTCGCAACGCCTGCTGCACGATGTCCCATCGTGCGGCCATTGGTTTAGCAGCCCACAAGCTTTGCCGCTTAAGCAGGTCGTTTTTCTGAATCTGTAGCTCTTTGCTGACGTGTGTTGTCCCTGCAGTATGGCTGAAAACCTGTGGCAAGCTAGAGTTCAACAGTACGGCAGAATCCGTACTCTTATGTCTGAGCAAGCGATACAAATAGGAAGGTCCTCCGGCCTTGGGACCGGTACCGGATAAACCGTGTCCACCGAACGGTTGCACACCAACCACAGCACCTATGGTATTGCGATTTACATACACGTTACCGGCGTCAACCCGGCGTGCGGCTTTATCGCAATTTGCATCAATGCGCGAATGAACACCGAAAGTTAAGCCAAAACCTGTGCTATTCACCGCTTCAAGCACTTTGTCGAACTCATTGCTGCGGTATCGCACAACATGCACGACCGGCCCAAACACCTCTCCACGCAACAAATCGATAGAGTCTATTTCATAAAGGCGCGGAGCAAAAAAACTACCTTGCGAGCACTGCTCACCCAGCTCACACTCATACACAAGCCGCGCCTTGCCACCAGCGCACAAGCCATCCATGTAATCAACGTGGCTGTGCAATGCGTGCAGTGCTCGCTGGTCAATCACAGGACCTACATCAGTGGTTAAGTCACTCGGGTCGCCAATACCCAGTTGCTGCATCGCGCCGGCAATCATATCGATGGTTTTACCGGCCGCATCGTCTTGAACATACAAAACCCTGAGCGCGGAGCAACGCTGCCCAGCACTTTGAAAACCGGAACTGATCACATCGTCAACAAGCTGTTCAGTGAGTGCTGTTGAGTCCGCAATCATACAATTTTGGCCACCGGTCTCTGCAACCAAGGCCACACGTGGGCCCGGTCGATCAGCGAGCCGTCGTGCAATCAACTGGGCCGTTGCGGTAGAGCCTGTGAACATAACAGCATTTATACGTGCATCAGGAACAAGATGATCACCGGCCACAACACCTCGTGCACAGACCACTTGCAATACGTGTTCGGGAAGACCGCATTCGCTTAGTAACCTAGCTGCGCTCAGTGCAACAAGACTTGTCTGTTCAGCGGGCTTGGCAATAACACAATTGCCGGTGGCCAGGGCAGCGGTGACCTGACCAAGAAATATGGCGAGCGGAAAATTCCACGGACTGATACACAACACAGTACCCAAGGCTTCAAGTTGTGGATGCCGTGTTTCCAGCCCTTTTGCTTGCGCCGCGTAATAACGACAGAAATCAATGGCCTCGCGTACTTCACCAACACCGTCGTTTATCGTTTTACCGGCTTCTTTGACGCATAGGGCAATGAACTTATGTTCTTGCGCCTGCAAAGCATCAGCAAAGCGGCACAAAATCTTCGCTCTGTCTTCTGCACTTGTTGCCGACCAGTCAGAGCGTGCGCTTTCACTTCGCACCAACGCGTGTTCGCAGTCTTCTTGTTCGGCCAGTGCAATATAGCCGAGACATTCGCTTGTCTTCGCAGGGTTATGAACGGCGTGTTCCCGACTGACTGACAGGTGTTTCCCAGCGCCTTCAACCGCCGCCGCAGTCCAGCTTTCTATCGCATCATGTAACTCCAGATGCTGAGATTCATCGCTAAGATCAATACCCGCTGAATTCCGGCGTTCTGCGCCATAAATATCGGCGGGCAACACGATGCCCGGATTATGTGCTTGCGACCACGCAGTTGCTTTGGCCACTGGGTCCGCCACCAGCGTTTCCAGCGGCACTGAGTCGTCAACAATCTTGTTGACAAAAGAAGTGTTCGCACCGTTTTCCAATAAGCGCCTTACTAAATACGCTAATAGATCCTCGTGCTCGCCAACCGGCGCATAAATACGACAGGGAATTTTGATGTCTGCCATCAAGCTGTCGTACAGCTCGTCGCCCATGCCGTGCAATCGCTGAAATTCATAAGCTTCGTGGTCGCCCGCAATTTCCAATATCGCCGATACGCTGTTTGCGTTGTGTGTTGCAAATTGTGGATAGACCACATCGCGGTTTTCAAGCAATACCCGTGCGCAAGCACGATACGAAATGTCCGTCGTTGCCTTGCGCGTGAAGACTGGATAACCACTCAGACCTTCCAGTTGCGCATGCTTTATTTCAGCGTCCCAATAGGCACCTTTCACCAGGCGCACCATCAACTGTCGCTTTTCCTGTCTTGCTAACGCAACCAACCATTGAACAAGGTCCAAAGCCCGCTTCTGATAGGCTTGCACGACTACGCCGAAACCGCCCCAATCACCCAGCTCCGGGTCGGTATACATTCTCTCAATCAAATCCAGAGACAACTCCAGACGATCGGCTTCTTCGGCGTCGATGGACACACCAATATCGTAGCTTTTCGCAAGCAATACCAATTGTTTTAGTCTTGGAAAAAGCTCGGCATACACACGCTCACGATTTGCGTAATCGTATCGTGGGTGTAGCGCTGACAGCTTAATGGAAATTCCAGGGCCATCTAAATGATCGCGATTTTCTGACAGTCGACCAATTTCATTAATCGCATCTTCATACGACTGCAAATACTCATCCGCCGCTGCCTGCGTGCGACTGGCCTCACCCAGCATGTCGTAACTGTAGCGATAACCACGTTGCTCTTGCGGAGCCGCATTTGCGCACGCTTCAGCGATGGTTTGGCCAAGCACAAACTGCGTGCCCATAATTCGCATTGCCTGGCGCATTGCAACGCGAATGACCGGCTCGCCCAAGCGACCAACCACTTTACCCAAACCCAAAAGACTGCGATTGCTTTCGCTTCGATTAAAGCCAACAACTTTGCCGGTTAAGAGTAAGCCCCATGCAGAAGCATGGACGAAGAACGAATCCTGAGACTCCAGATTAGCCGCCCAGTCGCCTTTTAGAATTTTGTCCTGGATAAGTTTGTCGGCGGTGTCGTTATCTGGCACTCTCAAAAGAGCCTCGGCCAAACACATGAGAACAATGCCTTCTTCGGAACTAAGATCGTATTCGTTTAGTAGAGCCTGAACACCTGACTCACCCGAGGCAATCTCGCGCACTTGCCTGGACAAGCTGAGTGCGCGGCTTTGAATACGTTCTATGGCCTCGGCATCGCTTTGGGCAAGCGGCATAAGCCGCTTCAGCACCTCTTCTTCAGAGCTGCGGTGGTACCGCTTTATCGCGCCTCTGAGTTCACCAAGCTCCTGCATACTTTCACCCGACAATCACTGTAATCAATGCCCGGAGTCAACAGACACTGCAGCTGCTTCCAGCAAACGTTTGCCTCGCCATGATTGCTGTATCACATACTGACGAATACGCTCAGCTTCCTCAGCGTCAATAACATCTCCAAGTTGCGGCATACCGCGCTCTTTAAGAATGCCGTCGATCACCACGGACTGCCAGGCATTTGCGTCCTGCAAAAACGCGGAACCGCGAAGGTCAGGAATAAGCAAACCTGATACCGCGTTCAAGCCATGGCAACCCATGCAGAGATCTTGATAGCCGCGGAAACCTTTCTGCAAATCAGCCTCATTGGCCGTCAGCTTCGGAGGATTAAAGTTAACCACCCGCTGCCAGTCGACTGGCGGTAATTCCTGCTTGGCGCCCAGCTTGAACGTTAGCACCCGGCTCACATTTGGCAAACTGCCGTCTTGTACATACTCACCAAACACAAGCGCAAACGCACCACCCCAGCCAGCATTTACAGTGACATATTGCTCACCATCAATTGTGTACGTCATCGGCGGGGCAACCACACCAGTTTGTGCCGGGAAGTCCCATAATTTCTCACCATCACTGTCTCGATAAGCAACTACATTGCCATCTGCGGTGCCCTGAAAGACCAATCCGCCGGCCGTACTTAATATGCCACCGTTCCATGGCCCTTTGTGTTCTACGCGCCACGCTTCTTTTTGTGTAACAGGATCCCAGGCCAATAAACGCCCTTGAATCAAAGCACCCATGGCTTTGCGTTCAGCGTCGGCATCAGGCAGGCTGCCAACAATGCCATCGGTACCCAGGTTAGCTACACCGGGGCGATACTTATAGTTTTCATCATTTCCGTACATGGCTGGAAAATCCAATACCGGTATATAAACCAGACCCGTTTGCTGGCTGAATGACATAGGGTGCCAGTTATGGCCGCCTAGATAAGACGGGAAGATTAATGCAGGTGTTTCGGTGTAACGTGCACCGGGTAGCTCTACGGGTCGGCCTGTTTCCATGTCTACATGGCTCGCCCAAGTGAGGTTGATGAAATTATTGGCCGACAGAAGCTCGCCAGTCTCTCGATCGATCACGTAGAAGAAACCATTCTTCGGTGCTTGCATTAACACCTTGCGGTTTTTGCCGTCTAACTCTAACTCAGCCAGAATAATGTGCTGGGTTGCGGTGTAATCCCAGGTTTCACCCGGCGTGGTTTGATAATGCCAAACGTAGTCACCGGTATCGGGCTTGAGTGCAACGATTGATGAAAGGAACAGGTTATCGCCACCACCAGGTGATCGAATCGTTTGATTCCAGGGCGTGCCATTACCTACGCCTATATAGAGCATGTCCAATTCGGCGTCATAGGCCATGGAATCCCACACGGTGCCACCACCACCGGCCGTCCACCATTCGCCTTTCCAGGTCTCAGCGGCCATTTTCATGGTGTCGTTTTCGAAGCCCTCTTCAGGGTTTCCAGGCACCGTGTAAAAACGCCATGCCATTGAGCCGTCATCAACGTTATATGCAGAAATGAACCCGCGAACACCAAATTCGGCGCCGCCATTACCGATTAATACTTTGCCTTTGATGACACGCGGTGCACCGGTGATGGTGTAAGGCAGGCTGGCATCAACCGTGGCAACATCCCAGAGTACCTTGCCATCTTTGGCATCCAGAGCAATGAGGCGCCCATCAAATGACCCAAGGAATACCTTACCCTGCCAAACAGCAACCCCTCTATTGACCGCGTCACAGCAGCCATGGCGTATTTTTTCGCGGGCAACTTGAGGATCATAGGTCCATAGCAAGGAACCATCACGGGCATCCAGTGCATGAACAATACTCCAGGCAGACGTTGTGTACATCACACCGTCTACCACAATTGGGGTGGCTTCAACGCCGCGCTTGGTGCCCAGATCAAATGACCAGGCCAAGCCCATATCAGCTACGTTTTCTGTGCTGATTTTATCCAGCGGGGAATAACGCTGCTCTTTATAAGTACGCCCATGAGCCATCCAACTACCAGGCTCTGCGTTGGCATTCAATAAACGAGACCCATCAACCGCAGCGGGCTGCTTTTTTTCCTGAATTGTCGGTGCAGCCGCCACATCACTGGCAGGTGCTTCCGTCTTGCCGCAGGCGACAGCTCCAATTAGAAAAATCGACAGAATAACGGCGCCAGAAGTGCGCGCTGAACATTGCTTCAACATGGCTAGGTTCACCTCTTATATGTTTGCCGCAAGGCTATCACGTTTTCTGGTAAAATCCGCTGCTTTCTTGGATTCCGGAACGCTGAACCATGGGTCAAGCCGACAAAGTACTTGCTGTTAACAATGATCTTCCAATCCGCACTGACGCCTCTATTCACAGTGGCAAAGTACGCTGTGTGTATTGGTTAAACGAAGCCGATAGCGCACGACTGATACGCGAGCGCGGCTATAACGTAGCCCCAAATGCGCCACTTGCGGTTATGGTGATTAGCGACCGTATTTCAGCATTTGAATGCATGTGGCGAGGCGAAGGCGGTATGGCAGGCGTTCCGAGCAAAGGAGCAGCACTGAACGCCATATCAAATCATTGGTTTGAGAGTTTCCGCGAAGCGGGACTGGCTGACAGTCACATTCTTGATGTGCCGCACCCCCTAGTGTGGATTGTACAAAAAGCTCGGCCGGTGATGATTGAAGCCATCGCCAGACAATACATTACCGGGTCTATGTGGCGCGGTTACCAGCGCGGCGAACGCGAAATTTGCGGCATTCAACTGCCCAATGACCTTGAAAAAGATCAACGCATGCCGGAACTTCTGATTACACCGTCAACCAAAGGTATTCTGACCGGCATTCCGGGCGTGCCCGAAATTGATGACGTCAACATCACACGCACCGACATTGAAATGAATTTTGATGCCTTCAAATTCAGCAACAAGGCCGACATCTCTTTGTATGAAAAGTTACTCAGTGATGGTTTCAGCTTGATTAGCGATCGGCTCGCAAAGGTTGGACAAATATTTGTCGATACTAAATTCGAGTTTGGTTATGTTGATGATGCCAACGGCAATGAAAAACTCATCTATATGGATGAAGTAGGCACGCCTGATTCTTCGCGCATGTGGGACGCAGAAGCCTACCAACAAGGAAAAGTGGTAGAAAACTCCAAAGAAGTCTTTCGCCAGGCCCTGCTCGCGCATTTTCCCGACCCGGACATTCTCACCAATAAAGATAGAATGGCTGAGCGCACACCGTTGGCAGAAGACAATGAGTTGCCATTGGATATTATGCAGAAGGTATCGGATACCTATGTTGATATGGCCGAAAAGATTATTGGCAGCAAGCTGGAAGTGTCAGATAACCCTAAAGCTGAAATTGTGGATGTATTGAACAGTGAATATGGTTTAATCAACTGATAGGACGCTCATCAGAGCGCCCTTTTATCAGCTGTTTTCTTTTACTGGCAATCCATTTCATCCAATACCCGAAACTCCACGCGCCGGTTCTCGGCGCGGCCTTGCTCTGTGTCGTTGCTCGCGATCGGTCTTGATTCACCGTAGCCAGCCGCGCTAAGTTGCTGCGCGTTAACACCTCTATAAACCATATACCGGCGTACCGTTTCGGCGCGTCGTTTTGATAAGTCATTGTTTGATTCTTCAGAACCCTGAGAATCAGTATGCGCCTGTATCTCAACAGCTGCATTCGACGCTTGTTTGAGAGCGCTTGCAAACGGCAACAGTGCTTCTTGTGCCGCCCGCGATAATGCTGCAGAGCCGCTTGGGAAGTTAACACCCGGCACCGCACCGCTGAATTGATCACAAGACAGCTTCGCCATACGTTCCATCGGTGCTTGCGCTATCGCTTCGCGTGGCTGTGGAATAGGCGCCGCTGGAATAGCGGGTGCGGCCACTTCACCTCTTTCCGGTGGCGCTATCAGCGCAGTTCGCTTAGGACGTTCACCACCAAAGTAGCGGTTGATCGACGCAGCGGCGTACCAGGCATCAGCATCATAGTGATCAAAATCAAGACGAATAAACCAGGGGGAACCTGGCGAGTGAAATTGTGCGCCCACGCCTAATGCGAGCTGTACGTCAGTCACTTCATCAAAACGCACCGTACCGCCATCATCTTCTGCTTTGTTGTTAATGGCGGCCGCACCGGCCTTGGCGTATACATTCCACCATGAATCTGGTTTTCGCAACAAATAGCCGGCCATCAGTGAAGGTACCTGATAGCTAATCGCTGCATCGGGATAGGCGCGATCCAGAGCCGGAACTCTATTACCCAGACCAGCCTCGCCGATGTCAGCGTACTTTAATTCCGCAAACCAATGCGGCTTAAAATGCCAACCTACCATTAGCTCCCAGCCGTCGGACGCATCATCATCCGTGCTCCAGCCATTGGACTCGCGCTCTGGATCGACGTGCGACGCACCATATCCGATACCAACATACCAACAGTCTCTAAACGCATTGGCGTCTTCGATTTCAAGACCACAATCGGTTTTGTCTGACGCCTTACTGCTTGGCGCTGTGGTTAACAAGCAAAGCACTAACAGACTGAGCAAAGAACCAAGCCCTGCGGCACCGCCACCGCCATCTACCGAGGTAATCAGCTCCCCGTCGGTATCGGCCTGCAAGCGATCTGGAATACCATCGTTATTGAAATCTCCGCCGTCTTCACTTTCTAGCGCGTCACTAAAGCCATCATTGTCGCTGTCTGTATCGCGAAAGTCCGCTAAACCGTCGGCATCAGTGTCGACAGGCATCGCTGGAGTAGCACCCGCCTCCACTGCGTCGGGAATACCGTCATTGTCACTGTCGGTATCCATGTCGTCGTTATTGCCATCAGCGTCAGTATCAACACCCATCTCAACGGAGTCAGGGATGCCATCCGTATCAGAGTCAGCGTTCGGATCAGGTCCTGGGCCCGGATCGGGATCAGGGCCATCGTCAACATCGTCAGCGGCATTGCCGGCCGTAGGATCAGTTCCATTGGTCAGCACTTCAGTGCCATCAGCGACAGTGCCATCGACAGTATCGGTATCCAGCGGATCCGTTGCACCAATACCAGTCAGCGGACCACTGCCGGCGACCTCTGTGCCGTCATTCAGCCCGTCACCATCGGTGTCGGCGTTATTCGGGTCGGTTTCACCCGTGCCTGCGCTATTGCTATCGCCAATAGTATTGACTGCGGCACCATCACCGTTGGCGTCTTCCTCACCGTCTTGCAGACCGTCGTCGTCGCTGTCGGGATCACTTGGGTCCGTCGTTGATGCCGGGTCGGCGTCAATAACAAACACAGGGGATGCAGGATCAGTCCCGGTAAACGGTGTTGCATTGTCGTCGCTGTTACCCGCCGCAACAGCAACCGTGACACCTAGCTCCAGGCCATCTGAAAGACCATCGTTATCGCTGTCAGGATTCAGGGCATCTGTCTCATCACCGGTAAATGGCAAGCCGTCACCGCCGAGTTGTTCAGCGCCGTCAGCAAGCCCATCGTCATCGCTGTCGGCATCAAGCGGTGAAGTATCACCCGCATCCAGCGAATCGTCATTACCCAATTCGTCACCGTCTTCGATACCGTCATTATCAGTATCAGGGTCGGCTGGATCGGTACCTAGAATCATTTCCTGAGCATCACTGATGCCATCATCATCAGTATCAACGCCAACATCATCACCACCCATACCTGGGGTTGGATCAGTCGCATTGGCCAGCACTTCCGTGCCGTCTTGTATTCCGCCGTCGTCAGTGTCTGTATCCAATGGATCAGTAGCACCCAACGCTGCAAGCGGTCCGCTGGCATTTACCTCCTGACCATCGAGCAAACCATCACCGTCAGTGTCAGGGTTGCGGGGGTCAGTTTCACCGGCACCCATTGCACCCGTTCCAGCGATAGTATTTGCGGTTGCTCCGTCGCCATTGGCATCTTCAGCGCCATCAGACAAACCGTCCGCATCGGTGTCTGCGTTACTCGGGTCAGTAGTACTTGCTGGATCTGCATCAACAATAAAGTTTGCCGAACCAGGATCCGTACCTGTGAACGCAACGCCTGTTCCTGCACTGGTGCCACCTGGCACGGGCATGGTTACACCAGCTTCAGTGCCATCATTCAAGCCATCAGCATCTGAGTCTGGATCAAGTGGGTCAGTGGCATCACCGCCACCGGCTGCGCCGTCCAAGCCTAACACTTCAGCACCATCGCTCAGCCCGTCGTCATCGGTATCGGCGTCCAAAGGATCACTGTCGCCCGCATCCAGACTGCCATCATTACCAACTTCAGTACCGTCGTCTATTCCATCATCATCGGTATCGGCGTCGTTAGGATCTGTTCCCAGCGCTGTTTCCTGGTCGTCGCTAAGTCCATCGCCATCAGAGTCAGAACCCGTATCATCGCCACCATTACCAGCAGTTGGGTCGGTGCTGTCAGCCAGAACTTCCGTACCGTCCTGCGTGCCGCCATCATCTGTGTCGGTGTCGAGCGGATCGGTAGCACCAATACCATTCAAAGGTCCGCTAGCATTCGCCTCGTCACCATCGGTCAAGCCGTCGCTGTCACTGTCTGTATTATTGGGGTCTGTTTCACCAGAGCCCATGGTAGCTGTTACACCAATTACGTTTACTGTGGCACCATCCTGATTAGCGTCTTCTACACCGTCGTCAAGACCGTCTGCATCCGTATCAACCATGGTTGGGTCTGTAGTGCTATCCGGATCTGCATCCCCAGCAAACATGCCAGTGGTGCCATCAAACGCAATACTGCTGCCATCAGAGACACCGGCTGCAACACCCGGAGCGGATACGCCGGCTTCAACACCGTCGCCGATCATGTCGCCGTCTGTATCAGCGTCAAGCGGGTCGGTTTGGCCAACACCTGCTAGCAAGCCAGTGCCATTTACTTCATCACCATCGTTCAGGCCGTCGTCATCGCTGTCGGCATCAAGCGGGTCGGTTTCGCCAGCGTCGAGTGTGGTGTCACCACCTAGCTCATCAAAGTCACTTAGACCATCGTTGTCACTGTCAGCGTCATCGGGATCTGTGCCTGCTGTTGCTTCTTCTGCATTGCTGAGGCCATCACCGTCATCGTCTGTGGCATTAAGCATGTCTAGCTCATCTATCGCCGCTGTGCTTGCCAGTACGGCACCCGAAGCGGCGTAGATATCGGCACCACCCGAACGCAAACCCTCATCATCATCGGTGTCTAGCGGAAAGTCGCTCAAGCCAACCAGGTCGTTAGCGTCAGTGACATCGTCTGGAAAGATCGAAATTCCGAAATAAGTCTGCCCGGGCGTAAGACCCAAATCTGTTCCCCAGCTAACCAGCGCTCCGCCCGGCGCTTCCATTGAAGAACCCACATTTGGTGCGTTCTGGCCAGTAAAGCTCTGCGCAGGTGCGCTCGCAACCGTTCCTTCAGCAAGAAATCCATACTCTTGATCAGCAGCCGCTTCGGTCATATCTGCATTGCTGACAGCAACAAGCGTGCCGTAGCTTGCCGGATTACCCGCACCATCAAGGCTTAGAATCGCTGCTATCTGGGCACCGTTATTGGCCTGCTTCTCAATCAGCAGGTGACCGCCTTGGTCAATCAATCCAGCCGTGGTGGGTATAATCAGCCCGTCCGCAGTGATGTAATCAACCCGCTCAATATTGCCGGCAAATTGTGCTGTATCAGCCGTGTTCTTGAAGACATCCAGAATGCCGCGGTTCAGAAAGCGGCCAGTAAGGATTGAGTCGTAAGAGAATTGCCCCGCTTCGAACGGGTACGAGCTTTGATAATCCAGTAAGCCAGGTGGATTACTCAGCTCTGCGAAGAACTTTGTCCGAGTGCCCGTGACTAATGTGTTGTCCATAACGCGAACTTGAACATCGAAATCTTGATACACCGACACTTCAAGACCACTGTTGAGTGTTGCCCCTGTAAGTACGATGTTAAGCCCATTTCCGAAGGTATAATTATCCGGACCGATGCTGTAATTGAACGGCATGGCAGGCTCAGTAACACTGCTTAAATTTGTCGTGCTATCCAATGCTGCCGATGGCAGACTGATGACGGCAGCAAGTAAGCCGGCCTTTAAATGATGATGCATAGTTTGTCCCACAGAAAAAACTTTTGTCGTTACCTAATCCTTGCCTTAGGCGATAATCCGCGCAAGGAAATAGGAACAGTATAGGCAGCGATTTACAATAGTTTACAAACTAGGAAGTAATGCCATTTTGAAACACTTTGAGTTTTGGAACCCCAGATTATTTGAGTCTCCCTACTATCTCTATCTAGCTTACCTATGTCTTAAGCATGGTTTGGCGCCTCAAAATCTTGCAAAAGCTAATTACGCCCTGGACCATGGGGAGATAGGTATTGGCTCAAAGCTTGCTACACAGCTTGCGTTTGATCAGACGCGATTTCTGCCGTCTGCACTGGTTTTAGACAGCAGTTCGCAGGAACAAAAAGCCGCACAACTGGAGGCTTTTGCAGAGCGTTATTCCTTCCCAGTGATACTGAAACCAGACATGGGCTGCGTCGGCAAAGGCATCACAAAAGTCAAAAGCAAAGAGCACATTCGCAGCATTACAAGCTCTTTGAGCACCGACTACATCGTTCAACAATACACCCCGAACAACATTGAATTCGGCGTTTTTTATGTTCGCCATAGTGGTCGTGGCCGAGTAACAGGCATCAATGGAAAAGAGTTTCCTGCCGTTATTGGTGATAGTAAGCGCTCACTTCAAGAGCTTGCAGAAGCGCACCCGCGCTTCACGGCGCACTGGGATCTTTTTCTTCAATATCTCGACACAAGTTACGTGCCCGCAGACAAGGAGCCATTCCAACTATCATTCATTGGCTCTCATACTATGGGCTGCAAATTCACCAATGACTCTCATTTGCTTACCCCAGCGCTGGAAGCAGAAATTTGCACAATAGCCGACAGCCAACCGGGATTTAATTTTGGTCGTCTGGACGTAAAATCACCTAGTCTGGAGGCATTCCAGCGAGGTGACTTCGTGGTTATCGAAGTCAATGGTGTGGCCTCGTTGCCCACCAATATGTTCGACCCGGAGCATTCTCTACGTCAGGGTTACCGAATATTTTTTGAGCACGCCAGACACCTGGTTCAGGCGGCTGCGGAGCAACGTCATCAGCCAATGGCGTTGCTGTCCGGTCGAGAAATCCTGCGCAAAGTACAAAGCAGTCAGCAGGCGTTGAACAAGGCGCACGACAACAGTCTGGCGCGCGCTTAAACCCGCGGCATCAAAGCTCAGAGAGCTTCATTACGCGGGCGTTCAGTTCAGGGTGCTCTGTGGCGCCTATCCAGCGCCAGCACATAGTGCCGCATTCATGGCCACAAGTTTCTATCCAATTTGGCAAGCCAGGATCAGTGTGCGAAACAATAACCCTGACACTGCCATCTTCGTTGTAGTGAGCTGTGTGCTTATTGACGTGAATCTGGTGATAGCGATAATCCAGGGATTCCATCCACCAGTTATTCAGCTGAAAATTCCAGGTCTGGCATTCCGGTATGACTGGCGCGTCAATGACGAACACTTCATCGGGTGCAAGCTTCCAGGCGCTGTGGAAATAAAATATGTTGGGGTCGCCGCCGATTGATTGGCAATAGGCCTGGTCTGCAGGAGGCATCTCATTTTCTATCGGTAGGAAACTCTCAGACCAATTCTCAAACAGCTGTGCAGAGCCGTTAACGAACATGGTGGCGCGCTGTAAGGCATGCGCTAGTTTTTCAGGCGTTAGTGGCGAAGGTCGTTCATCGACAGCACCAATGCGCTCTATCTTCAGCTCGGCGCGTTTCTCATTCACCCGATCCTGGAAGGTCTGGCGAACATTGACCGAGTTAGTTTCGGGCCCCAGCTGCAGCCAATTGCCCGCATGCTCGCGCTGGCTGATCACAATTTCAAACGATCCGTCATCATTGATCTCCATATCGCGCGCATCAAGATAGCCTGTGGTTTCCATGGTGCCGCCCGAGGCGTACTTGTTAATCACCGCCCCAAACCCTAGATAGTCAACCGTTCCTCGCGTTCCAAACAGTCGATACTCATATTGTGGGTTCACCGAGCAACTCTCGTATCGATTATCCGGATTATCTGCGCCGAGCTTAATCGTTTCATGAGCACCACAACGCAATACCGGATACGCGGAATCGCCAAACTCCATGAAGCTCTCCAAACCACCACGCAGCAGGCGTGTCAGATAACGATACCCCTCTGCCTGATTAAATGCGTCATGCGGTGCTTTCTCACTACGAATGATATTGCCTGCCGCCTTCAAGGAATCACAAAATTCATCCCATGCGGTGCCATCCATCACTTTTTGTTCTGCTGTTTTCTCATTCATGTATTTTCTCCGTATTTTTTTGTTCAACTGGAAACCAGCTACTCAGTTCATATTCACCTGATACTTCGTCACATAGTCTTTAAAAAGCGCTTCTACATCAGCTCTGGCAACGCCATAATCTTCCAAACGGTATTCGTGCTTGCCATGGCGACCCTTAGGGTTGTCTTCAAGCCAGCGATGCATAGCTGTACGACCCTCTGCACTGATACTTGAACCGGCTGCTGAATAGACTCTTTCCATATCTGGCCAGGGGTCACGAACAAAGTCGTCATGATACACATCCAGAAACTGGCCTTGGTGACGTGGCTCAAGCTCTGCTCGCGCGGATTCAAACTCTTCGCTGTAAATGCGCATCATCTCCATCCAGTCGCGGCCGATCACGCGCCGATCGACCTGGTCTGAGTTACCGCTGCGTACCACCTCATTAAAACTGAAACCCGATGCCACAATAGTCATTGGCGCACGATGCGTTTGCACAATGATTGCGTCTGGGTGGTTATTGAGAATTGCCCGTACACCCAATTGGTGAAGCGGCGTTTTCATCACCCAGCGACCGGGCTTTTTGAATTGCAGCAACTGCATCTGCTTTTTGTGGTACGCATACAGCGGGTCAAAGTTCTGCTGGTAAACCCAACTCGTATAGCTTGGGATGTTATAACTGGATGTGAACTCCACCGACACCAGGGTTTGATTGAAAAACATGTGGCATTCGTCAGGTGACTCGGCGTCCAGCAAATGTGTTTTCAGAAAGCCCGGCAGAAACTGCTCAGTTAGCTGAACTCCTTGCCTGGATTGCTCTATTCTTGGGTCGCTGGCATAACTTGCAGTTTCTGCTGGCGGCACCATATCAGCGCCTTCCCACAAACGAATGGTGCGGTTGGCCGGATCCTCATTCAGCATATGGTGTAACGCCGTAGTACCGGTGCGGGGTAACCCGGCAATGAAGATTGGACGTTCGATACGCTCTTCTAAAACCTCCGGATTGACTCCAATGTAGGCTTCAATCTTCAATCGATTCTTCAGAGCGTTTGTAATTGACGCTTGTGCTCGATACACACCAATGTCATTGAGCATGGCTTCATTATTGAGCGCATGCACTAATCGATCCAGCGCATCAAGAACATCATCGCCATTAAGGTCTGTCAGTTCGGTATCTTCGCGTGCCTGATTCAGTAAGGACTGGGCATTAAGCATTATTTACAACTAATTGTCGGACTTGGCATTGCATTATACTCAGCCAATCGAGCTCAAGCGTTACCAAACTATTCATGCTGGGCTTGTGATGACAATGTACGAATCTTCGGAGAACTTTTGTGAGTAAGGACCAAGCATCAGCCATACACCCTGCCAATATTGCTGATATACCTGCGTGGGATTTTGAAACCGACGTTGCAATTGTCGGTTATGGCGGCGCCGGCAGCTGCGCCGCGATTGAAGCAAGCGATGCGGGTGCGAAGGTTATGTTGTTCGAAGCCAGTAGCGACAGTGGCGGCTCAACAGCTCTATCAAGCGCTGAAATTTATATGGGCGGCAACGGCGGCACACGTGTCCAGCAAGCTTGCGGCTACGACGACTCCAGTGAAGATATGTTCAATTTCCTGATGGCTTGCCAGGGGCCGCAAGCCGATGAGCCGAAAATAAGAACGTATGTAGACAACAGTCTCGATCACTTCAACTGGCTGGTAGACAAAGGTGTGCCTTTCAAAGACAGTGAGTACAAAGAGCGCGCTATCATGTCGCTCACTGATGACTGCCTGCTATTCACTGGCAATGAGAAATCCTGGCCGTTCCGGGAAATCGCCAAGCCTTGTCCCAGAGGCCATAACCTTCACATAGAAGGCGATAATGGTGGCCCCTTATTCATGAAAGTGATGAGTGAAAACGTCAGCAAACGAAACATCGACGTTCATTTTGAAAGCCGAGCACTTCGCCTTGTAACTGACGACAACAATGAGATAGTCGGCATCATTATTCGCCAGGATAAAAAAGAAAAAGCAGTTCGCGCACGCAAAGGTGTTGTTCTGTGCGCAGGCGGTTTCGTGATGAACGAAGCAATGCTAAAGCGTTACACGCCGTTTCTGCTTAAAGGTAATGCACCCACGGGCAATCCAGGAGATACAGGCAGCGGAATACTAATGGGTATGGGCGTAGGTGCAGCCGCTATTAATATGCACGAAGGTTTTGTGTCACTGCCGTTTTATCCACCATCGAGTTTGACCTATGGGATATTTGTGAACGATCGTGGCCAACGCTATATCAGCGAAGACTGTTACCACGGTCGCGTAGGCTATTACTCGCTTACCCAGGACAGCGATCGGATTTACCTGATATTCAGCGCAGAAGACTTTGAGAGCTACCAGCAAGGCAATTACCTGGGGGCAGACATTGCCGGCACTGGCGAGACCATCGAAGAGCTGGAAAGTGAACTGGGATTGTCAGCAGGAAGCCTTAAAGATACGGTCGACTACTACAATAAGCACGCCGCGGTTGGAGAAGACCCACAATTTAAGAAATCCAAAGAGTGGCTGAAGCCGTTAAGTGCACCGTATGCGGCGCTGGACTGCACGCCAGGCAGAGGCGTATTCGTGCCTATGTTTACTCTGGGTGGGCTAGATACACTGCCAAGCGGTGAAGTACTTACCGCCGATGGATCTGTCATTAAAGGCTTGTATGCAGCCGGGCGGACAACAGCTGG
Organism: Pseudomonadales bacterium; assembly: GCA_045105115.1. Taxonomy (GTDB): domain Bacteria; phylum Pseudomonadota; class Gammaproteobacteria; order Pseudomonadales; family JAUIET01; genus JAUIET01. The sequence continues at coordinate 60,603 of JBGCDE010000207.1, forward strand.
CTTACCGCGCAGAGCGCAAGGTTATGCCAGCGGTATGTCAGTCGGCGACGCGACCTTTTTTGGTCGACTGGCCGGTACTGCGGCCGCCAGTCGCACTACCTAGCGGCCTCTGCAAAGCCTGCTAGCGTTGCTTAGATCCTCTGGAGGTTCGTTCCTGGCGCCGCTGTGGTGCGACTTTTTGAACCCTGGGTTGCGCTCGGCTGGCGCTTGCTTGCCTGGCCGGTGGTGCTGCTCGTTGCTGGCGCACCATTGATGACTGGTTGCGCATTCGCTGTTGCGAGCGGGCTTGCTGAACAGCCTGTGGCCGCTGTGCAGGTCGTGAAGATCTTGCGCTTGTGTTTCCTGCGCGACTTATGCGGTTAGCATTAGTTCGACGCGGCGTATTCTCCATACGGCGCGAGGTATTAGCAATACGCGAAGTATTAGCAATAGTTGCAGCGCTTGAGCGAGTGCCGCTAGTGCTTACTATACGGCGATTAGACTCAGTAGCTACGCGACGTTGCTGACGAGATAGCGCACCATTTCGGGCCGCCGCTCCCCCTTTGAATGCACGCGTATTCATGTCAGGACGCGGCCTCTGATTACGCTCACCACTACCTTGCCTGTTCGAATTGCCGATTGCAGCAGACGTATCAACTCTGTTGTCACGACGCTCACTTTGGCGTCGTTGGTCGCGACGCTGCTCGACTGGTTCTGAAAAATTTCGAACCCTGTTGCCAACTATATAGGAGCCATTGCGGTTATAGCGGTGGCGGTAACGCTCCTGCGATCTATTTGAGTATTCATGTCGCCGGTCCAAACCGTGTCGACCATACGTGTTGTAACGACGCTGATCGTGTCGCCAGCGCAAACCGCGATAGGGACTGCGCCCGTAATGATTGTAGTTTCGCGTATACGAGGTATACGGGCGATAGTGACTATAGCGGTAATAACGCTGATACGCGGTGCTGTGATAGGGCTGATAAAACAGATGGCCGTGGTGCCAATCCAGTGTGTGGTGTAGCCATCCACCTAACAGAAGACCAACACCGAAATTAACACCTGCATGACTGTGCCCATGCCTATGCGACGTTCGATCACTATGCGAATAGACATAATCAGGGTCGTATACTGGCACATGAACATACAGAGGGTCTGCGTGAACAATACGAATGATGGTTTCAGACCCGGTACTGGAACGCTCGCGTACGACGTCTTGCTGCTCGCTGTCGTTAAGATGGCCAGCGGCATCAGCTTTCCTGCGCAAGCGCTGGATAGCTTCGAATACGGCATCTGGCTGGGCAAGAAACGCATCACCCAATTGCTGGGTCCATTCAATATCCTGGTTCATCTGAGCCAATACATCTGGATAACGGGTAAGCGCTTTAACACTGTCTGACCAATTCTGCTCATCTCGAACTTCAGAGTTCGGATTGCCCTCACGCCACCGCGCTGCCTGAACAATTTCCAGTGGATACGTTGAAGCCGGCAGCATCTCACTTAGTAATACATCAGGGTGCAAAGCAATAGGTCCTAGCAACAGATCGAGTTGAGAATCGCTGTACAAAGAATCCAGTGGCGGCAAATAAATCTTTTCGCCAATTCGAACCGCGCCGGATTCATCGACCTGCGGGTTATTGGTCAATAAAGCACTTACCGACGTACCACAACGCTGGGCAATACCACTCAGCGTATCGCCCGATCTAACAGTAAGAGGACTACTGCAATCAGTAGCATTCGCGGCAACGACAAGCGGCGCAAAATTCATCGCGATTAAGGTGGAACTCATCACCACCGTTTTTCGAAGAAAAGACTTCATATTGATACTCCGCGCCCCAAAACTGTTAACTGACACAGCAAACCCCCTGGAAAGCGACTGGAAGGGACACTGCAGCCAGAGTAACACTTTACTGAGCACCAACTGAACACTTCCTGAACAAGCAGCCGATAAACGCAATAGTCTATACTGCATAAATGATAACAAGCGCTAAAAATCAAACACTTAGGCTCATTATTACGATTGTATTGCTGAACTCAGGCGTCAGCTTTGCGCAGTCGCAAACGGCCAGTACGCTTTTCGACCGCTACAGCAGCGGGGTCGTTCAGGTAAGAACTATCGACCTGGCTTCCGGCGACAAAACCAGTATCGGCTCGGGCTTTTCAGTTGACGGTGGCCGTTACGTGGCCACCAACTTTCATGTTGTGTCGCTGCTGATCCATGCACCCGAAACCTATCGCCTGGAACTGGTGGATGACGAAGGAGAAACGATAGAGGCCACGGTAGCCGCGATCGACGTGATACATGACCTCGCCTTACTTTCACCTGCAAGAGAGGTAACACGCAGCCTGCGGCTCAGAACAACAACACCGAGCCAGGGAGACCGAATATTCTCGCTTGGTAACCCGCAAGATCTCGGCATGACCATTATCGAAGGCAATTACAACGGCCTGGTCAAGAAATCACGCTATCAAAAAATTCTGTTTAGTGGCTCACTCAATTCCGGCATGAGCGGTGGCCCGGCGATTGACTCGCGTGGTCGCGTACTTGGCATCAATGTCTCGAAAGGCGGTGAGCAAATTTCGTTTCTGGTACCCGCCGAACAATTGCAATTTGTTATAGATAAAGCGCGGCGAGCCAATTTGGGCAGTGACAATTCATCTGAATTTCAGCGTCCTGACTTCGTTGAGCAAATCAGAACAGCACTGTATAACGATCAATCTACCTTTTACAGCAAATTGCTGGAAGACGACTGGTCGCTGGAAACCTTTGGCGGCTTGATGCTACCCCAAAAAATAAGCAACACACTGAAGTGCTGGGGACATACCGTTGAAGACGACGACTTACTGTATGAAAGCTTCCATCAGCATTGCCAGTCTAATGACGCTATCTATATTGATGACAATTTTTACACCGGTCAATTCGAATACGATTTTGAATGGCTGGAATCCAATGAACTGAATACGTTCCAGTTTTACAATGCGGTTGAGCGGCGCTTCAGTCACAAATCACAGCACAGCGGCAGTGATGAAGAAGACGTCAGCGAATATCAGTGTAATACTGACATAGTGAGCATTGCCGACAGTCGCTGGAAAGTGTCGAGTTGTTTTCGCGCCTATCAAAGTTATGACGATCTGTATGACGCGCTGCTACTGATGGCAGCACTTGATAGCAATAACACCTCGGCCGTGTTGAAAGCATCAGCAACCGGAATCAGCCAAAACAGTGCCACCGCCCTGTTTGCCAAATTGATGGGGGCCATCGCATGGAAACCCTGATCATACAGATTGGTCTGAAGCAAGGTCGCAATGCCGACATTTACAAACTCAGTGAACGTGAGTTGTATGTGGGCCGCGCCTACAGTAACGATATTGTGCTGACTGATCCATACGTCGCACCTCAACAGTTGCGAATTTATCGTTACGGAGTTGGTAGTGACGAACTAAGTTGGCATATTAATGTTCTGGACGCAACCAATCCCGTTCTCGTAAACGGCGAACCTGTTGATTCGGCCACTCAATCTGTGCAGCCCGGCGACTCAATCACCGTTGGCCGTACTACCATGCGCTTGTATTCAGACGAGCATGAAGTAGAACCCACTCGAAAACTTCTTGTCAGCAGCTGGCTTCATACGGCCGCACAAAACGCCTGGATACCCGTGTGTTTGTTCGCACTTGTTTGCCTGACCGATAGCGTACTCAATTACGGCTTCGGCAACACGGATGGCGAATGGAAAGAACATGGCATCAGCAGCATCGCGGGTATGGGCTTATTGCTGGGCTGGGCAGGCTTTTGGTCAATTGTCGGCCGAGTATTGCGACACCAACCGCATTTCAATTATCAGCTGCTAGTCACAACCTTGATCGCCGCTATTGGTCTAACTCAAACACCTATTGAACTCTTTGCAGAGTTTCTAACAGACAGCTCGCACGTTAGAACCTTCATCGCTTATGCATTTGGTACCGTGTTACTGGCCTACCTGCTGCATTACAACTTATTCTTTGCAACAAATATCAAGCATACAGCGGTGTTAGCAATTTGCTTCAGCGTTGGGTTGAGCCTATTGGTATTTTTATTCTCTATGTCAGAAGAGAATGACTTCAGTTCAGCACCTGCATACTCAAGCACTCTACTACCACCCGCTGTTAACCCGCGAAATGCAACACCACTGGATGATTATGTAGGCAGCTTTGGCAAAACATTCGCCGACAGTCACGAGCAATAGCAAGGGGCGAACTACGCCCCAGCAAGACGCTCAACCCACTGGTCAACAATACGCTGCAACACATTCAATGGTACTGCACCGTATTTAAGCACTTCATCGTGATAGGCACGGATGTCAAATTTCTCGCCTAACGCTTCGCGAGCATTTTCGCGCAGTTCCAGAATTTTTAACATACCCACTTTGTAAGCGGTGGCCTGCGATGGCATAACAATATGGCGCTCTACCATTTTAGTAGCATCCCATACACTATTAGGCGTGTTCGTCACGTAATAGTCGATACCTTGTTCGCGGGTCCATTTTTTAGCATGAATACCGGTATCGACCACCAATCGGCAAGCTCGCCATAATTCCATAGCCAGCCGTCCAAAATCTGAATACGGATCTGAGTACAGGCCTATTTCCTTTGGAATGAATTCTGAGTACAAGCCCCAACCTTCGGTATAGGCCGTGTATCCGCCGTGCTTACGAAATTTTGGAACGCCATTGAGCTCTTGAGCAATAGCCAGCTGCATATGGTGACCAGGAATGCCCTCATGGTAGGCCAGCGCCTCCATCTGATACGTTGGCATAGACTTCATGTCGTAGAGATTGGCGTAATAAATTCCAGGCCGGCTGCCATCTTCCGATGGTCGTTGATAAAACGCCTTACCTGCAGATTGCTCGCGAAATGGTTCTACGGCTTTAACAATCAATTCGGCCTTGGGCTTGGTAATAAAAAACTCGTCCAATCGCAACTTCAAGTTGTCGATTAATGCGGTGGCTTCAGTCAAATAACGTTGCTTGCCTTGCTCAGTTTCAGGGTAGTAAAAGCGCTGGTCATCACGCATAAACTGCATAAATGCGCTTAAGTCGCCATCAAACTCAACCTGATCCTTAATAACGTTCATTTCTTCATGAATGCGCGCAACCTCACTGAGTCCAAGCTTATGAATATCTTCCGCGGTCATATCTGTGGTGGTAGTGCGCTTAAGTGCAACGTTGTAAAAGGCGTCACCTTCCGGCCATTTCCAAACGCCATCATTGGTGTCAGCGCTCTTCTCCAGGGTTTGAAGGTGTTGTACCAAGCCTTCATAAGCTGGCTTAAGTTCAGTGAGTAGGGCTTTTTCTAATGAGGCAACAAGTGCAGCCTCTTTCTGTTCGGAAACCGCGCCCTTCTTTACCAGTGCGCTGACCTTCGACTTGAAATCTGCCAGCAAAGCATTATCTTCTGCGTCGCTTTCAAAAGGCGCGCCTTTGATGATATTCAAGCTGTCACGAATAACGTGAGCAAAAACAAATTTTGGTGGCGAAATGCCGATAGCGGCACGTTCATCAATTCCATCGCGCATTTGGGCAAAGAAGGCCTTAACAGTCTTGACCCGATTGATATAGGCCTTGGCATCAGCCAAATCCGTAACCCGATGTTGATTTATCAACAGTGATGGTACCGCACTGTGCGTGCCATGCATTTGCTCAACAGGATAGTTATGCATACGCCATTTGAAATCGGCAATGCTGTTCTCAAGATCCTGACGCATCAGCTCAAAACTGAGCGCTTCATTCGGCTCTAAAAGATCTACGTTCAGCGTGTGCAATTCAGCAAGCTGACGCTTGTGCATTTCCAGCGTTTCGCGCTCATAGGCTTCGCTGAGGTTATCCCATTTATCATTGTCTTGTTGCCGGCCAAGATAAGTCTGATACATTGGGCTTCGAGCAACAGATTCTTCGAAGAAACGGGCAAACATTTCGTTGGCTTTACTGGCCTCCATCTGCGCATTCGATACTGCACTAGATTCTTGTTCTGCAGGTGCCTGCGACGCCGTATTCGCGGTATTTTCAGCCCCGCAAGAGGGTAAAATTGACAAGGAAGCAACGACAGCAATCATTGCAGCCCATTTTCTATTCAATGCAAAATTCATGGTAAGAAATCCTTAAGCGCGTATTAGTCGTGAAACGATCGAATTCGTATTTCCCTCAATGAATTACCGCGCAAGCCCGCCGGTTTGCAGCCGATCATTCGCTGTCGGTAGTGACCCACACAGACGCATGGCCGAAGCCATCGACCGAGACCGTGAGTTCGATAGGGCGACAACACACCTGACAGTCTTCAATATACTCTTGCTGTTCTACTGAGTCGTCGACCAACACAGTGATGGTTTCTCCGCAGTAAGGGCATTGGGTTCGCTGTTCTAGAAGCTGCATGGGGTATGGGCACTAAAGAGCATTGAACGTATCAAGAATTTTTTGCCGCTGCGCCGCATCTGGCAAAGCACCAAAACCGGCCGCCATATTGTCTCGAACATGCTTGGGTTTACTGCTTGCGGGTATAACGCAGTTTGCCGCCGGATGGCCGAGAATCCATTTAAGAAACAGCTGCCCCCAGCTTGTGCACTGCAAGTCTTGGGCGATCGCTGGCAGCGGCTTACCACGGCTGCGCGAAAATAAATCACCACGTTGGTAAGGCCGGTTAATTAAGGTTGCAATACCTTTGTCTCGCGCCATTGGCAGCAACACCTGCTCGGCTTCCCTGTCCATAATGTTGTAGCTTAACTGAACAAAATCCAGTGGCTCATTGCGCATAATATCAATCAGCTCACTGTGAAATCGGCCGTGCGATGTTGTGATACCTAGATAGCGAATTTTGCCCTGCTCTTTCCATTCTCTTAGAGTCTTAAGATGTGTCTGCCAGTCTTTAAGATTGTGAATCTGCATCAGATCCATAACCGGCGCAGACATCTTACGCATGGAGTCCTGCATTTGTTCAATACCGGCTTGTTCCCCACGGGTCCAAACCTTGGTAGCCGCAAACAAGTCTCCGGTATTATCTAACTTAGGCAGAAGCTGCCCAACTATGCTTTCTGCGGGTCCATACATTGGTGAAGAGTCTAACAATTGCCCACCTTCGCTGAAAAAGATGTTCAGCACTTCCAACAATTGTTGCTGAAACTCAGAATCATTCGGATTCACAAACGTTCTCGAGGTGCCCATACCTATCACTGCAAGTCGTTCACCGCTGGATGGTATCGCTTTTTTAATCGGCAACAGAGTGTCTGCCGCCATTAGTGGCGGGACATTCGCTGCCAGAGCCAATAGTGCTGCACTCTTGATAAAATCTCGCCGGTCATTTGAAGTGGGTGACATAATGATTCCTCTCTAAGGTGATATTCGCCGATAACTGCCCATCGGACCCTGCAACAGAATGCTTGCATCTTCCATGCGCACCCACAGAGTGGACGCTGCAAATTCATCAATAGCTCTAAACTTATCATTACCTAGCGCTATCAGCCGGTTACGATACCCAATCTTTCTTCGATCATACCAAAACAATCCGTCAGCATCGGAACCAATACTAATTTCCCTTTTTTTTCTTGAAGCGGTTATTTGCCGGTAGTCACCAAGGTAACGTTCTAACTGTTTGTCATTTAATGCGATAGCAGCTTGCACTTCTTGCTCCGCGCCATCTTCGACTAGCCAGACATCAAGCTCATTGACGAAGTTGCGTAGCAAATCGTGTCGGAAGGCATTAATAACAACGTAGTAAGCCCGCTCAGTAGCTGGTGAATACGCAAAGCGTGCCAAATAGCCGTCGGCATCGCCATTGTGACTCCACAGCCAATGGCCGCGATATTGCGACACGCTCAGCCCCATGCCACGACCCTGCATTACTCCCGCTCGCGCCATTACGGTGGTTTGCGGCCGGGCCATTTCAGACACGCTGGCCGTCGACAACCAGTGCTCATCACCCTTGGAGTTCCGGTTTGTAAACACTTTCAGAACCTTGCTCATATCACGGGCAGTGGCGCTGACTCCGCCAAATGCACGAAACAAGGTATGCCAATAAGGTAGCTGGGTTTGCAAGTCGCGGTCGTAGCCACTGACTAACTGAGACTGTAACTGTGCGCTCCATGTGATGCTGGATTGTTGCATACCCAAGCCCTGAAGCACTTCGCGTTGAAACCAGTCATCGAACGTTTCACCCGTGCGCACCTCAATCACGCGACTCACCAAGCCCGCACCGGCATTACTGTATTGACTATAGTGGCCTGGAGGCCATAACAATGTGCGATTTTGTGGCTCGAGTCGTAACGCCTCTTGCAGGCTCAGCGCCGTTGGATAATCAAACTCTTTGCGAGATAAACGCCCCAGCCCTGCACTGTGCTCAAGTAGCATTCTCGTGGTGACCGCTGTGTCTTGCCATGCGCTATGCAAAGGTAACTTCGGCGCTATTGCGCGCACCGGCTTATCCAGATCAAGCAGGCTCTGCTCACTGAGTTTCGCGCTGGCAAGCGCCAGTAAGGTTTTGCTAATCGAACCAATTCGAAACACGCTGTCAGCGTGTACGGGTCTTTTACCAGCATTACTGTAATAACCACTAGCACCCAGTGCGACGGTATCAGCGCCCTCAACCAAAGCCCAACTTGCAGCGCCGACGCCAGTGCGCCGAGCAATCGCCTTTAAATCCGGCACAGGTTCCACGCTGGACACACCCTGCGCAATGCCTTTGGATATGGATCGGTTAAAGATCTGTTCGTCATTGAACTCAACGTTCTTTCCATCCGTCTGTACACCCATTGCCCGCAACAGGTCTCGATAGGCCGTAATACTTGTGGACTGTCTGTAGGCTAAATAATTGTTTTCAAACAGCGCTAGATCATTTGCCTTATCCAGCGCACGCATAATATTGATGGGCGACATAGACTGCTTTTCGCAACATTGCTTCAAATTCAAAAGTGCTGTGTCCAGCGACTGCTGGTTATTGGTAGAGCTGCGCAGCCGAAAGTCCATATCCAGCCAGAACAAGGCACCGTGCCAGTGTATTCGCATGTACTGTCGGGTGTTGCTGCTCACGTAATCCAAAGAACGGGCACTATTATTGTTCTGCGCGCGTGCGCGCTCAAAACCCGCTAACAATTTTTCCCACATTTGTTGCTCAGTGAGCAGGCCCGCCCGGGCTTGAATCACGTTCTGATAGTAGCTGGCCAGTCCTTCGGAAACCCATCGACTACCGCTCTTGTAAGGAATAAAAAGATGACTCAACTCGTGAAACACGGTCCAGTCAGCGCGCAAGGAATCAAAGCTGTGCGACAAATCAACCAGCAGTTTTACAGTGTCGGGGCTTTGAACAGAATGAGACCGAATAACCTCACCCCAGGGAACCGGAGAGCGACCACTTGTGCCGCTATACGGTTCAATACGAATCTTGATGTGATCCTGCGGCAAGACACCATATACAGACATCAATGCATCCAACGCAATACGTAGCCAATCTTGCAGCACTTGCCGATCATCACTGCTGAACTGCTGGTCAAAATCAAGCTCTGCCAGTTGCGAGCCGTAGTGGATGTTATCGGCAACTGATGCGTGCGAGAACAAGCAGAGACTAAACACAAGCGACGTCATTAAACGACGCGGCAGCAGCGCACAGTAAGGTAAGAATCGCACAGAGAACCCTTGTTGATCTCAACTAAAACGAATATTTGTTAGACTGACTCGTTGCCATTAGTTTCTCACAATACAAGCTATACCTATACTTGCGAACAGGCGCCTGGGTGGCCGTTTTACGTTTTATTTACGCTTGAAGTTTAACGCCGATCGGCATGCATCCGTTATGCTGTGACCTTGGAATGACGCGAGGAATGCATTGAGTATTATCGACCGCCTGGACAGGCGACTACTGCCACTAATTATTTTGCTCGGTTTACTACTGATAGCGGGCCTGTTTTATGTCAATGAACCAGCGCCCGCACGATCTGCTCCCGCCAGGCCAGCCCCTATTGCTGTTGATGTCATGCCTCTGGCGCTTGAAAATATTGAGATTAAGGTTGAGAGCTATGGAACCGTGCAACCGCGTACGCAAAGCATGCTGGTAGCTCAGGTTTCCGGGCAGATTACCAAGGTCAATTCCGCATTTAGAGACGGCGGGTTTTTTAACAAGAACGACGTATTGCTGGAAATTGACCCACGCGACTACGTCGCGAACGTCAGAATTGCCGAAGCCAGTCTGGTAGACGCACAGCAAGTTCTCATGGAGGAGACCGCCAGAGCCGAGCAGGCTTCAAAAGACTGGCAGCGACTTGGACGTGGCGAAAAACCCAGCGACCTGGTGTTACGTAAGCCGCAGATGCTGGCAGCAAAAGCACGTCTTGCCTCAGCCAGCGCAAATTTGGATAAGGTACGACTGGATCTGGAGCGCACTAAAATTCGTGCGCCCTACGCAGGCCGAACACTAAAGAACCTTGTTGATCTGGGTCAGGTTGTGTCTATGAATGCGCAACTAGGCGAGATATACGCAACCGATGCTGTAGAAATTCGATTGCCAATACGAAACCGTGACCTAGCCTACGTAAGTCTGCCCGAGCGATATTCAAATTCGCAACTCGAATCCAGCGATCTACCCAAAGTGGTATTGACTTCACAGCTTACTGGTAATGAATCCTGGGAAGGAGAGATTGTGCGCACTGAAAGTGCAATTGACACGAATGCGCGTCAATTGCATGTGGTCGCAAAAATTGATGAACCTTTTGCCGCAGGTGAGCAAACAGACAACGAGCAACCACCGACACGACCGATAAAAATTGGCGAGTATGTAAATGCGTTTATTACTGGAAAAACTATGGAAAACGTATTATCCATACCAGTTGACGCGATCTACCAGAATAGCTATGTGTACACAGTTGTAGACGGACTTCTGCAGCGTCAAGATATCAACATCACCTGGAGAAGTGGTGAGCGGGCCGTTATTCAATCTGGTTTGGCAGAAGGTGACCAACTGGTACTCACTCCACTCGGTCAAGTAACTTCAGGTGTGCGGGTTACACCGAACGAATTCCAGCCGCAAACCACCGCTGAAGTGCAGGAAAGTCGTAAAGGTCGAGATTCAGGCACATGATTAATTGGTTTATTCGCAATACAGTTGCCGCCAACTTGTTGATGCTCTCAATCATTATCGGGGGCTTGTTGGCCTTTTCTGACAAGGTGTTGCTGGAGGTTTTTCCAGCGGGTGATTTGCGCATGGTGACGGTATCAGTACCACTGCGCGGTGCCACTCCAGAAGATGTAGAACTGGGCATTGCCGTTAGAATTGAAGAAGCGGTCCAAGACCTGGAGGGTGTTAAGGAAATAGTCAGCACCTCAGCCGAAGGCTCTACGAGCATTTCCATAGAAATCACGGAGGGTTATGACGAGAGAGAATTTCTAGCCGATATAAAGTCTCGCGTTGACGCCATCAACACACTTCCGGCAGATGCCGAAAAACCGATTATCAGTCTGGCGCAGTTTCAGTATTCAGTGATTGATCTGGTGGTGTCTGCAAATCTGCCGGAGGTAGAGCTTCGCACTTACACCGAACAAATTCGCGATGAGATTCTTCGAATTGATGGCATATCAGTGGCTGAAATTCAATTTGGGCGTAACTATGAAATTAATATCGAAGTCTCACAAGATAAATTGCGCGACGCGCAGCTAACGCTGTCAGATGTTGCAAATCTTATCCGGGAAAGTTCTCTGGATATATCTGCAGGCAATCTGCGTGCGCAAGGCGGTGATGTGCTAATTCGCTCCAAAGGGCAAGCCTATCGTAAGAACGACTTCGAATCGATTGTTGTCAAAACCAATTCAGACGGTTCAATTCTGCGAATTGCCGATATCGCTGAAGTGCGCGACGGCTTTGAAGAAGACAGTATTAGCTCGCGCTTCAATGGTAAGAAAACACTGTTTGTAAAAGTGTATCGTGGCAGTACAGAAGGTGCACTGGAAATCGCGAAAAACGTTCATCAATACATTGCCGACAAACAATCCAAACTGCCCGCAGGTGTAGAGCTCAGTTACTGGGATGATGACTCTGAACTCCTGAAATCGCGGCTAGGCACCTTAGTGAGTAATATCTGGCAAGGCGGCCTGTTAGTCATATTGTTGCTCACGCTGTTTCTGCGCCCAGCGGTATCTTTCTGGGTTTTTATTGGTATACCTATTAGCTTCATTGGCGCATTTATGGTGCTGGGCTTTCTTGATGTCAGTATTAATATGATGAGCTTGTATGGCTTCATATTAGTATTGGGCCTTGTAGTAGACGATGCGATTGTGACCGGGGAGAGCATTTACACCTCATTGGCTGAACACGGCCCGGGGGATCATGCGGCCATTGAGGGTACGCATCGGGTGGCTATTCCCGTGACGTTTGGTGTACTAACCACTATCGCTGCGTTTATGCCTTTGCTTGCACTTGACGGTCATATGTCGCGAATGATGGCGCCAATCCCCATTGTAATTGGCTCAATTCTTATGTTCTCGCTGATTGAGAGCAAATTTGTACTGCCTGCCCATTTGAAGAACATTGATGTACGCCGACAAAATAATGCTAATGAGCGTAGTAGCTGGTTTCGTCGCTTTGAGTTGTGGCAGCAAGATTTTGCCGACGGATTCGAGCAAGCCATTATCAGATATTACAAACCAGCGCTCGAAGTAGCTATCAAGAATAGATACAGCGTGCTGGCTGCATTTATTGGCTTGTTCGCGCTGGCATTGTCTCTGCTATTAAAAGGTTGGTTACCCTTTACCTTTATGCCACGCATTCCCGCCGAAACGGTAGCGGCAAGCCTTACCATGCCGGTTGGCACTCCGTTTCAGGTCACCGACCGACACATAGCGCGAATTACTGAAGCGGCCGAGCAAATACGCGAAAAATACACTGACGCCGACGGCAATAGCGCAATACGCCACATCCTGTCGGTCAGTGGCGGCACAGGCCGAGGTGGTGCGGCAACGCATAGGGGTACGGTGGCCATTGAAACGGTGCCATTGACAGAGAGAACGATTCAGTTAGACCCAGCGGAAGTGACCCGCGAATGGCGAAAACTGATAGGCCCGGTGGCCGGTGCTGAGTCATTAAATATGCGCTCTGAATTGTTTCGCTTTGGCGACCCAATAAATATTCAACTGAGTGGGCATTCACTGGATACGCTGGGCAAGGTAGCCGATCAAGTTAAACAGCGACTAGCCAGTTATCCAACGGTATTCGATGTATCAGATTCGCTATCTGATGGTAAAGACGAGCTGCGCGTTGAACTGACCGACCAGGGTACAGTACTAGGCTTAACCCGCTCGAGCATTCTCAGGCAAATCAGCGAAGCATTTCGCGGTTTTGAAGCGCAGAGAATCCAGCGCGGTCGAGATGATGTGCGGGTTCTGGTACGGCTACCAAAAAATGAAAGAAGCAATCAAGATACTTTAAACGAACTACTGATGACCACACCCGATGGCCGGCAGGTGCCGCTTGCGCATGTTGCCGAGATTTCGCCATCAACCGGGCCATCAACTATTCGCCGCGTAGACCGCTATCGCGTAGTTAATGTGATGGCCGATTTCGATAAGAAGAACACCAATGCAGTTACACTCAATGCCGATCTTGGTCAGTTTCTGGATGAATTGCTGGCCCAATACCCTGGCATCAGTTACTCCCTGCAAGGCGAGGCAAGAGAGCAGCGGGAAACAACTGAAAGCTTGAGCGTTGCCTTAGTCGCATTGCTGTTTTTGATTTATTGCCTGTTGGCATTACCACTGAAGTCTTATACCCAACCTTTGATTGTGATGTCTATCATCCCCTTCAGTTTAATCGGCGCGGTTATTGGTCACATGATAATGGGCCAATACTTCGCAATGGTCAGTTACATGGGTTTGCTCGCGCTGGTGGGTGTTGTAATCAATGACAGTCTTGTGCTCGTCGATTTCGTTAACCAAAGCAGCCGCAAAGGTATGAAACTATTTGATGCCGTGAGCAATGCCGGTCCGAAGCGATTTCGTGCGGTCATGTTGACCTCTGTAACAACTTTCGTTGGATTAATGCCGATGATGTTTGTAAGCTCAACCCAATCTTTGTTTATGATCCCGATGGCCATTTCACTTGGCTTTGGCATTCTATTCGCTACAGCTATCACGCTGTTTCTGGTTCCGTGTAATCTGTTGATCGCAAATGATATGGGTAACGGTTTAAGGAGTTTGTTCGGTCGAAGCAGAAACACCGAAGTCGCCTCCTAAAGCGAGATAAAAGCCAATACGGTTCTTCAATAATTCGGTTTCCAACTGCAACAATTGGCTTTGTCTATCAAATGCGGTGCGCTGCGCTTGCAACCATGTATTCAGGTTACTCAAACCGGCAACGTATGACTCAAATGCCTGCTGCTCGGCTTGCTGCGATATTTGATCAGCACGCCGAGCTGCTGCCAAGCGCTCTTTGAAGAGTATTTCATTGTCGATGCTTTGCTCTACTTCGCTAATGGCCGTTAGCAATGTGCTCTTGTATTCAGCAGCATTGGCGTTTAATAGTGCCATTTGTCTGCGCTGCTCAGCCGCTAACTGCCCGCCTTGAAATAACGGCGCTGTAATGCCAGCGACCGCGCTCCAGAAAATGTCATCGCCATCAAGCACATCGCGTAAACTTCGATTGCTGGCGCCATAAGAACCGCGCAAATTCAGAGCTGGAAGGCGATTTGCTTTTGCAACCCCAAGATTAGCTTGCTGGCCGATCAAGGCATGCCGGCCGGCGACAACATCCGGCCGCCTTTCCAGCAGTGTAAGAGGTAACTGTTTTGGAATATCCATACGCAACGCGGGCGCACTACCCGGAAGCGTCATTGTATTTCCAGGATAGCGGCCAAGCAGCACTTCCAACTGGCGTACCAGGCTTTGATAATTTTGCTGCCTAAGAACGGTGTTGGCTTGTGATGCATCCGCTTCAGCACGTGCGGAATACACATCCAGAGCATCGCGAATACCGGCGCCAAATCCATTTTCGATAATATCAAGATTATCGCGAAGGTTTTTCTCTCGCTGCTGGGCAAGACGCCATTGCTGCTGAGATTCAATAGAATCCAGCCAGGTACGGGCAATTTGCGCAGACAGGGAGAACTGCGACCAACGTAGTAACTGCTGCTGCTGCAAAGCCGTGTTGATCGCCGCTTTCTGACCCAGTGCCAACTCACCCCAGAGATCAACTTCCCAGCTCGCCGATACGTTGCCGCTCACGGTTTCAGTGATCGCACTTCCCGCGGTGGTGAATGCCGTGCTGGCTCGCTGCTGTCGATTACCATCTAGAGCTGCACTTACCGCTGGCCAACGGCGACCGCTGGCTATTCTGGCTTGTTCAAATGCAGCGTTGCGGCGCGCTATTGATACCTGCAAATCAAGATTGTTTAGCTGCGCCTCGTTAATGATTTCTGTCAGCGCAGGCGAATCGACAAATTCATTCCATACGAGATCGGAGTTTGCCAATTCATCGCTGCTCCAGCCGGGAGCAAGTTCGCTGGCTTGCGGCACGGTCTCAGCTGCGGGTTTATCTAATAATGGCGTGCAGGCAGTCAGACCGCCAATAACGCTTGCAACGATAATTCTGAGCGAAGAACGAACCACTATGCTACTGGCACCTGATTTTCAATTGGCTGTGATACTACTTAATACACCCGCCATTGTCAGTCTTCCTGCGGTAAAGATGCGGTAAATTCAGAGCGCGTCCATGATAAGGTGATGGCATACGTCGATGTAGGGCATAGCAATGAAACGATGCACTTGGGCAAATGGCTCAGAGCTGGAACAGCAATACCACGATACAGAATGGGGCGTGCCCGTGTATGACGATCAGGTTTTGTTCGAATTTCTGGTTCTGGAAGGCGCCCAAGCGGGTCTGAGCTGGTCGACTATATTGAACAAGCGCGAAGGCTACCGGAAAGCATTTGATAATTTTGAGGTAAAAAAAATTGCTCGCTATTCGGAAACGAAAATACAACGCTTGCTAAACAATCCGGAGATAGTTCGAAACAAGCTCAAGGTTCGTGGAACGGTCACCAACGCCACGCTTTTTATGGATGTGCAGGAAGAGTTTGGCAGCTTTAGCAACTATATCTGGGAATTTGTAGGCGGCGAGCCTATTGTCAACTCGCCGAAAACAATGGCCGATGTGCCCGCAACCACAGAACGCTCAGACGCCATGAGTAAAGCCTTGAAGAAACGCGGTTTCAAGTTTGTGGGTAGCACAATTTGTTACGCCTATATGCAGGCGATTGGCATGGTTAACGACCATTCCACCGACTGCTTCCGCTACTCTAATTAAGCGACCGTCGGTCGAAAACAGCGCTTAAAAGGGCCTGAAACGTTCTTTGAGTAGTTTAGAACTAGCCTCTGTGGGACAATTGTGTTTTCCTGAACTGATCATAATTTGACCGTTTTCCACGATGTATTTACTGCGAATTGTTTCCCTTATTTTGTTTTTGGCCGCCTGCTCTGGCGGAGAGGTCGAGTCTGATAGTACCGGTGGAACATCGCTAGGCAGTCAGGCGCCCGAGCCTGCACCAACTCCTGAGCCAGCGCCAACTCCTGAGCCAGCGCCAACACCCGAGCCAGCGCCAACACCCGAGCCAGCGCCAACACCTGAGCCTATTCCTGAGCCAAGACCAGAACCAGAACCACGACCTGAGCCGGAACCGGAACCCGAGCCAGAGCCAGAGCCAGAGCCAGAGCCAGAGCCAGAGCCAGAGCCAGAGCCAGAGCCAGAGCCAGAGCCAGAGCCTGAACCTGAACCTGAACCTGAACCTGAACCTGAACCTGAACCTGAACCTGAACCTGAACCTGAACCTGAACCTGAGCCAAGCTTACCCTTGACGTTCACTAGCTCGCCGATTGATTTGGCGGGTATCGACGCAAACTTTGCTCAAAATATCGCTTACGGTCCTGACGGTCGGAACCGTTTCGATATCTTTCTGCCAGAATCTGGCACGCCAACGGCACTGGTTATTTATATGCATGGCGGCGCCTTTATATCCGGCGATAAATCCGTTACGTACATTGATGTTCGTGCTGCGCAAATCCGCCAATTTCTGCAGGCCAATATTGCCTTTGCGACAATTAACTATCGCTACATTCAGCCAAATGACAGTGAAGGCGTAATCAAACCCATGAACGACGCCGCCAGGGCCTTACAGTTCATGCGTTTCCATGCCGATGCCTTAAACATCAACAAGCAACGTGTCGCCATGTATGGCTATTCAGCGGGTGCGGGCACCAGTTTGTGGTTAGCATTTCATGACGACATGGCCCAACCTGGAAACAGTGACCCCGTGTTGAGAGAATCAACGCGACTCTTGGGCGCCGGTGGAATTGAAGGGCAAGCGTCTTATGATTTGGTGAAATGGGAAACTCACGTCTTCAACGACTTCGGCTTTACTCTCGAAGAAATAGCCAATAGCACTGGGCTTTACGACCGCATGTTAGCTTTCAACGGTGTATCGAATTTCAGCGATATGTTCACCGCCAGCGGTAACGCGTATCGCGCCAACGTAGATATGCTCGGTTTGATGAGTTCGGACGACCCCGAATTTTTCTTCAGCAACACTAGAGAACCGCCAGGATTTCCCAATAACGAAACGCAACTGGTTCATCACGGTTTGCATGGTACTGCCTTGTTAAACAGAGCGAATGCCATTGGACATCCGAGTGTAATCCACTCGCCAGCAGTTGGTATTTCCAATACATCAGAACAGGTCGCATCGTTCCTGATACGGAAATTGCAATAGCACCCACCTGATCGTAAAAGGTTTGGAAGTCAGCTTACTGATAGATGATGTCGGGTCGCAGTTTTGCTAGTCGCGCCAGCAGCTGATTGCGCACAGCAAGGCTCACTTCATTTTGATCCAGGGCTTTTATCAGAAGATCTACCAGCCCGTTGAAGTCTGACTCACTTACATTCATGCCACCGTGCACCAGCAACATCGTATCACCGGAATAATCACACGGCCCATCGCTGATCTCGCATAAATACTCGATCAGTTTGTCTCTAAACCGCGACATATTCGTGTGCTCGAAATGCTTGTGAACATCGTGATTTGTCGGATGCAATAGCAGCATCGCATCTACAATTCTGGTAATACCTTGCAAGCCATGAAGCTGATCGTATAACGGTAGCTTGGCGCCGTGTGCGAAAACACTTGTCAAAAACAGGCCCGCGAATATCAGGGTCTGAAGTTCTGGCTTGTTTTTCATAAACTGAGCTGCACAGACAAATACATACCATTCTGACCAGGAACACCTGCAATCGAGCCTAAATCAACATAGGCGCCTGTGACCGAGAAACGCTTGCTAATAAAATAGGCTATCCAGAAATCCTGCCAATCATCTTCACCAAGCCCAAGATTGTCTGGCTTCTGACGATACTCCATACCGATCGCCAGTTTTCGCGTAAGGAATACACCGGCCGCTAACTCAAGCTGCAGCTTATAGTCATTAGAGCTCTGACCACCGAATCCCAAGATGCCCGTTTGGTTAGCCTTGGTCAACCTGGCGGTAGCATTTAGCAAAGTCGTTCGATGAAACACGCCATCCAACCATACCTTTGTGGCGGCCAGGTACACGTCAGTGCCTGTATCGTCTGCAGCCCCAACCGAAAATGCTACGTCTGAATCCTGCAAACGTTTATGCTGGATGCCAATCGACAATTGTGGCGCGCTGCTAAAAATTGCATCACCAAACACTCGGTATTTAACTGAAAAAATATTTTGTACTATGTGCGTGTCGCTGGCCTTAATTTCAAAATCATGGTGAGCATACACCACTTCCAATCTATTGTTGAAACCAACAGAAACGCCGGCAACATTCACAGCATAGTCATCAACAGTTAAATTACTGTAGAACGCAGCGCCGCCTAATTCGTCGCGCGTCGCGTACCCACTAATCAATGCCCAGGGTACAATGCCGCCACCGCCGGCGCCCTCAATCGTCGATACGCCAGCTGTACCAATCAATTTTCCGTCAGCTTGCGCGACGCTGCTCAGCGTCAGCAGAGCCAGACAAAGAATTCTCTTCACCCTTGGTTCTTCCTTGAACAAATGCACTTTTGAATTCGAAGCTTCCCATCCACAACAGGAAGTCTTCGTAGGGCAGCGGCTTACTAAAATAAAAACCTTGTAGTTTATCGCAGCCCCATTGTTCTAATAGAGCCTGAGCTTCTGCGTCTTCAACACCTTCAGCAACTACCTTTAACCCAATATTGTGGGCCATCGCAATCGTGGATTTCACAATCACCTGATCACTGCTGTCCGTGCTTAGCTTGCGCACGAAACACATATCAATTTTTAACTCATCAACCGGCAATTGCTTCATTTGACCCAGCGAAGAATAGCCAGTGCCGTAATCGTCAATCGCTAAAGTGAATCCTTGTGATTTGAAGCGATTGAGCACGCTGAGCGCCTTATCCGGGTCTTCCATCATGGCCGACTCGGTCACTTCCAGAATCAGGCGCGAGCTTGAATACTCACTATTGCTTAGCAGTGTATCCAGAAACACTGGCAAATCGTCATGCATCAAGTCATAAGCTGACAGGTTGATAGCCACTGATACATCATGACCAACAGACTGCCAGGCGCTTGCATCACGAATACCTCGCGTCAAAATCCACCGCGACAATGCTGGCATAAGCCCAGATTGCTCCGCCAGACCAATGAATTCATCGGGCGGAATAAATCCTAATTCTGGATGAATCCATCGCACCAATGCCTCCACTTCGGTGACACCACGCTTTGCCACATTGATTTTTGGTTGGTAATACAGTGTCAACTGATCGGCTTGCATGGCTTGCTTCAAGTCATTGATCAGTCGAATCTGCTTCAAATGTTTTTGATCTTCGCCCTGCTCGTAGTATTCCGACTGGTGGCGTAATTCCAGCGCTCTATTCAACGCCATGTCCGAGCGCCGCAGAAGCTCTTCTGCCAGAAGACCGTTCTCAGGCGATCGCGCAAAGCCCAGCGTTAACGGTACGTTGATTTCGAAACCGCTTACCTCAAAAGGCTCAGACCAGGCCTGATGCAGATTGTCTGCAACTTGTTCGAGGCTTTCTTTTTCAGACAAAACATACAACAGGATAAACTCACTCGCTGTTGAGCGACCAATAACATGCGGTGCTGGAAACAATTGCTGCCAACGTGCAGCACAAGCGCATAGCAATTTGTCACCTACAGCAAAGCCTAAAGAATTATTGATCGACTTTATGCGTTGAACGCTAATGCTGACGATTGCTACTTCATTTGTATTGTCACAATTGATAAGTTGTTGCAGATCTATGGCAATTTTATCTCGCACAGGAAGCTTGGTAAGTGCATCGTGATGGGCTTGATAAACAATTTGCTTTTCACGGCTGGCAACCGCAGATTGCATCTGATTAAAGCTGTCAGCGAGCACAGTGATTTCGGATCCACCAGCACGCACCAATTCAATAGGTGCGGTGTAGTCGCCACTGGCTATGCGCTGTGCACCATGCACCAACTTACCAATTGGCTTGGTTATACCGCGAAGCATAGGAATCATAACCATTAAACAGCCAATCAAAATAACCGCACTAATAAGAAGTATTTGTAGTTTTAGTTGGTTGAAGCGGGCACGCTCTTCAGCCAGCGACACACTCAGAATCACTTTCAGATCCAAGCCATTGCTAAGAACAGTGGGTAAATGTGAGTATTCAGATTCATCCATCGTAGACAATGTTTGAAGTTGCCTTGAATGTACGTCCGGTAAGGTGGTGACCAATAAGCTGCGCTGATTCTTTTGCGCAAAACTGACATCCAGCAATGTCATCTGCTTCAAATTTTGCGCAAACGCTTTATCTATTTCATAGGCAATCACCGCCCAAGCGACGGGTGCCGGCGCACGAACCTGCACCATGACTAACTGATAAGCCTTGTCTTCGAGCGTTGTCGTGGTCTGCACACCCGTTGCCGCTGCATCATCGGCGAGCATTTTTTGAATCAGCTCAGTGTGCGCTTCTGACTTAAAAGAGGTCGTTGATGCCAGTAACTCACCGGATAGATCAAATAGCGAAATCAGGTCAGCGTTAATACGCGCACCATGGTTTTCCAACACCGATTCAATCGTTGCTTTGTCACGCAGCGCTACGGCTTGCTTGAAACCAAAATCTGCGGTTAGCACACGCGCAGACTCCAACAGCTGCTTGCCTTGGTTTTCCAGCATCGATTCCAGAACAGAGCTACCAACCTGCAAGCGCGCATTTGCCTCTCGCTCAATATTATTGTCGGTTGCCGTAATAACAGCAATCAAAGTCGCACTACTGGAAACGATCAGTAAACTCAATACAAGCAGCAAGAGTCGGGTATACAACTTAGCTTTACCCGAAGCAAACATCTTTATTGATCTCCACCGGCTACATTGATAGTAACTATATGACTAAGCTGTACGCCGTTACTTGTCATGGTATTGAATTCTTTAGCCGCCAATTGGTCCGGATGCCAGTAACGAAGCGTGGTTGGTGATGACGCTGTTGTGTCAAAGCTAACTGTGCCGCTCTCATTACTCACGCCCACATGTTCGTGCTCAGCGACGTAAATATATCCAATCATGCCGTCGTGTATGTTGCAGCCAAGAGTCACCAAGCCCGCCGTATCAAACTTCATCGGCGCGCCTGGAACGCCTTTGTAAAGCTTGATCTCAAAGGTCTTAGCTGGCGAAAAGGAATACACATGGTGGCGCACATTATCGCTATTGGGTAAAGCCACCTGACGACCTTTGCGTATGGCCAGCACTCTGGGTGCAAAACGTCTGTGTTTTTGGTCCATGATCGCGGGTTGTGCTGCAACAGTGCGCACAGGTTCAGTCAGCAGTTCTACGACCGCGTCAGATAAAGGTTTCCCATGCTGGTCTACCACCGTGAACTCAATGGCAAACATAAGTTGGCTGCTTGATAACAGCAACACTGCGATCAACTGGCGGATACCGATCAACATTTTCATTCCTTTGCGCGAACGCAAAACTCGCATCATTTAAGCCTAGCAATTGGGTGCAGATACACCGGACTATTTTGATCTGGAATCAGGGCATCAGCAGGCAAACCTAGCCGGCTATTATTTGATCGATTTTAGCGAGAGTGAGGCGGTATCGCCGAGAGCCTGGCAGTAAAATCGGCCAGCTCTTGCTGAGTATAAGGCGTGTGCACGCGGTTACACGAGGGTGGTTGATGGTCCAGGCTTACGCCGGAGCGATGTGCATTTTTCGGTCGGATTGGTCGCGGGGCAAAGCCACCGCCACAATTTGGGCACACGTTGTTCAGGACCTGAGCAACACAATCTGCACAGAACGTGCACTCATAAGTACAGATACGCGC
This sequence comes from Pseudomonadales bacterium, assembly GCA_045105115.1. Classification (GTDB taxonomy): domain Bacteria; phylum Pseudomonadota; class Gammaproteobacteria; order Pseudomonadales; family JAUIET01; genus JAUIET01. The sequence goes on from JBGCDE010000207.1 coordinate 82,932, forward strand.
TTGGTCGCTATCAGGCGGAAGGTCCCTGTCACAGGCCTCGCAATTTGGACGTATTTCCAACACAGAGGAGAACAGGATTGTCCGAATGCGAACTGCGCATCCGGACCTGTGGGGCTAGAAGAGCCTGCTTAGCAGGGTACTACGTTGTTAGCGCATGGCCCTTTCTGGCCTTGACCAACTTCATATTCAACTTCTTGGCCGTCATCCAGAGTAGCGTAGTTGCTGCCGCTCTTGATTTCGGAATGGTGAACAAACAAATCTTTGCCACCGTCTTCAGGCTTAATGAATCCGTATCCTTTGTCGGCATTAAACCACTTAACTGTACCTTTACTCATATTACTCTCTTTACTCAACTATTTATCGCAGACGTCTGCCGCGCCATTATAACTATTAATAGATTGCAGGCTAATGTAATTGCCATTTTTCTGCCCATAAATGTACGATATTTAGGCAATTTTTAATTATTTGACCATTTTCGCAACATTTTCGTGCTAGGCAGACTAAAAAGACAAGCCTGCAGTCGGCAAGTACAATAGGCGTTTTCCCTACTAATAAGCCAATAATCCCAAGGAGCACAATGATTCTCAAGAAGTGTTTACATGATCTCTACGTCATGGTCATGAAGACTATGGTGCTTTTTATGCCATCGGCAAGCTATTCAGTGTTTGCGGGCGAAGGCAGCGCCAGCCAATTGTGTCGCCATATCGTCAGAAACGGCTATAAAAGAACACTGATTGTCACAGACAAGCCCTTGGTAGAGCTGGGAATCGTCGCCAAGGCATCGTCTGAGCTAAAAGACGCGGTGGTCTTTTCAGATGTTGAACCTGATCCCAGCTATCAGGTGGTTACAGCGGGCGCCGCAGTCTACAAGGAACATAGCTGCGACAGTATTTTGGCGATTGGTGGCGGATCGTCCATCGATGCGGCCAAGGGCATTGGCATTCAGGTGTCGTGCTCTGGCCAGGCCAAAGATTATGTCGGCTTCAATAAAGTCAAAGACGACATACCCGCTCTTTACGCCATACCTACCACCTCCGGAACAGGGTCTGAAACAACATCTGGCGCCGTACTTAGCGACACAGAGACTCATGAGAAAGGCGTAATTTCGGGCAAGCAGTTGCTGCCGCTGGCGGCGTGCCTGGACCCAACATTATTGACCGGCCTGCCCCCGCACATAACGGCAGCCACCGGCATGGACGCACTCACACATGCAATTGAGGCCTATATTGGCGTTTGGGATCGCGGCGACTGTATGCAACGCGCTGCCTCTGCCGTTGAGCAAATATTTGTTTATTTACCACGCGCGGTGAGCAACGGCCATGACCTTGAGGCCCGCGACGCAATGGCACACGCTTCCTACCAAGCCGGGCGTGCAATCAATCAAGTCAACGTAGGCAACGTACACGCTATCGCGCATCAGATTGGCGGCTTGTACGGAGTGCCGCACGGCTTAGCGAATGCAATCGTAATGCCGGCTGTGCTTGATTTGTCGCTGGTCAAGGCGCGCACCCGCTTAACGGAACTCGGCAATTTAACCGGCAGCGCATCAGCCGAAGATTTTATTCAATCAGTGCGTGAGCTGAGCCAGAAAATAGGAATACCAACGCACCTGGAATCGCTCAAGGAATCAGACTTTGACGACATTGCTGAGCGCGCCTGCAAGGAAGCGTTTGCATATCCCGCGCCGTATTTTATGGTTGAAGATGATGTGCGTGCAGTATTACGAACGCTGCTACCGGAAACAGCTTAAACGTGCTCTATTGATGCGATCTCATACTCAATTTCACCAGCGGGAGTGCGAACCCTAACGACCTCACCCTCTTCTTTGGCAATAATTGCGCGTGCAATCGGTGAATTGACCGAAATCTTGTGCTGCTTAACATCAGCCTCATCATCACCAACAATTTTATATGTCACTTCTTCGTCGGATTCCATGTTGATTAGCTCAACGGTGGTGCCGAAAATAACTTTATGCTGATTGGGAATGCTGGTGACATCAATCACCTGAGCGTTAGACAACTTACCTTCAATCTCGTTAATTCTACCTTCGGCAAAACTCTGTTGCTCCCGTGCAGCGTGATACTCAGCGTTTTCTTTCAGGTCACCGTGCTCTCTCGCTTCTGCGATAGCCTGAATAATTCGCGGCCTGTCCTCGCCTTTCAAACGTTCCAGCTCCTGGCGCAGCATTGCTTCGCCTTCTACTGTCATAGGTATCTTGCTCATTGGCTGACCCTCTTGTGCAGGTCTTGAAGACGTCTCACTTTCATACCACCGCCATACTTAAGCGCTTCGGCGACCGCTGCTCCGCCGGCAAGTGTCGTTGTGGTATAGACCTTATGCTGCAAGGCGCTGCGCCGTATTGTTGCCGAGTCGGCAATGGCCTGGCGCCCTTCTGTGGTATTAATAATTAAACTGATCTCTTTGTTCTTAACCGCGTCAACCACATGCGGCTGGCCTTCCAACACTTTGTTGATTACCGTCACATCCAGGCCGGCATCATTTAACACTTTCCCCGTGCCGCGAGTTGCCATCAAATCAAAACCCAAATCTTTCAGTGATCTGGCCACCTCAATTGACGCTTCACGATCTGTATCTCTGACACTGATGAAGGCCACACCTTTTGATGGAATCGATTCACCAGCTCCAGTCTGCGATTTGCCATACGCTTCGCCAAAAGTCTCACCAATTCCCATCACCTCACCAGTCGACTTCATTTCTGGCCCAAGAATTGGGTCAACTGCAGGAAATTTGTTGAATGGAAACACGGCTTCTTTTACCGAGTAATAATCCGGTACGATCTCACGCGTAAAGCCCTGCTCTTCCAGTGACGTTCCAGCCATGCAGCGTGCCGCTATTTTGGCAAGAGATACACCGATCGCCTTGGAAACAAATGGTACCGTCCGTGATGCACGAGGGTTCACCTCGATCACATAGATCGCTTTATCTTGATAGGCAAGCTGAACATTCATCAGCCCGATAACACCCAATTCAAGCGCCATTAATTTGACTTGGCGTCGCATCTCGTCCTGGACGTCAGCCGGCAAGCTGTATGGCGGCAGCGAACACGCGGAATCACCAGAGTGAATACCCGCCTGCTCAATGTGCTGCATAATTGCGCCAATCACTACTTCTTTGCCATCGCTTACCGCGTCTATATCAACTTCTATGGCTGCATTCAAAAAGTGGTCAAGCAGTACAGGGGATTCTTCAGATACCTGCACAGCTTCGCGCATGTACATCTCAAGCTCGGAGTCTTTATGCACAATCTCCATGGCGCGCCCGCCAAGCACATAGGAAGGTCGCACAACAATCGGATAACCAATTTCACCGGCAACATTCAAAGCGTCTTGCTGATTGCGAACGGTAGTATTTGCTGGTTGTAACAAATGCAGGCGTTCAATCATTCTCTGAAATCGTTCACGATCTTCAGCGCGATCGATCGCGTCTGGCGTAGTACCTATGATCGGCACACCTGCATCCTCAAGATCACGAGCTAACTTCAGTGGGGTTTGACCACCAAACTGCACAATCACACCTTTGGGCTTCTCAAGGGCAACTATTTCAAGCACGTCCTCAAGCGTAACTGGCTCGAAGTACAAGCGATCTGAGGTATCGTAATCAGTAGACACCGTTTCAGGGTTGCAGTTAACCATGATGGTCTCGTAGCCATCCTCGCGCATAGCGAGTGCTGCGTGTACACAGCAGTAATCAAACTCAATGCCTTGACCAATGCGATTAGGTCCACCGCCAAGTACTAAAATTTTGTCTTTGTCGCTTGGCTCAGACTCACACTCTTCCTCGTAAGTGGAATACATGTAAGCGGTATCAGACGCAAACTCAGCGGCGCAGGTATCTACACGTTTATAAACCGGTCTGATCTTAAGTGCATGTCGTCGTGCACGAACTTCATTTTCCGAACGCCACATCAGCGCCGCGATTCTGGAGTCTGAAAACCCTTTGCGCTTCCAGCGAAGTAATTCGGTCGACGTTAGTGATTCAAGCTCTGTTTTTTCTATTAACCCTTCGGCTAGCACAATGTCTTCTATCTGCACAAGGAACCATGGGTCAACTCCGCTGAACTCAGCAACTTCTTCTACGCTGAACCCAAACCTGAACGCATCAGCTATGTGCCAGATTCTTTCTCCATTGGCCGCACGCAGTTTACCAATAATGATACTTCGGCTGTCATCGGCGGCAAGGTCTAATACTGGATCAAAACCACTGGAGCCCACCTCCAACCCACGCAACGCCTTTTGCATAGATTCCTGGAACGTTCGGCCAATCGCCATCACTTCACCGACCGACTTCATCTGCGTGGTCAAGCGATCATCTGCCGCCTGGAATTTCTCAAAGGTAAATCGCGGCACTTTGGTAACGACATAGTCGATGCTAGGCTCGAAAGACGCAGGTGTTGCGCCACCCGTGATTTCATTCTGCAATTCATCCAGCGTGTAGCCAACGGCCAACTTTGCAGCAACGCGAGCAATCGGAAAGCCGGTCGCTTTTGAAGCCAACGCCGAAGATCGCGACACCCGCGGGTTCATCTCAATGACCACCAAACGACCGTCAGCCGGGTTCAAACCAAACTGTACGTTGGAACCGCCAGTCTCCACACCAATTTCACGTAACACCGCAAGACTGGCGTTACGCATAATCTGATATTCCTTATCGGTCAGCGTCTGCGCTGGCGCCACAGTGATGGAATCACCTGTATGAATTCCCATGGCATCGAAATTTTCAATCGTACACACTATGATACTGTTGTCGTTCTTGTCGCGAACAACTTCCATTTCATACTCTTTCCAACCGATCAGCGATTCGTCCAGCAATAGCTCATTGGTTGGTGATAAATCCAGACCGCGGGTGCAAATCTCAACAAAATCTTCACGGTTGTAGGCAATACCACCACCAGAGCCACCCATGGTGAACGATGGTCGGATAATGCAGGGAAAACCTAGCTGGTCAACCAGTTGCAGTGCTTCTTCCAAGCTGTGCGCAAGTGCTGACCTGGGTGTTTCCAAATTGATGGCCTTCATGGCCAAATCAAAGCGCTGCCGGTCTTCGGCTTTATCAATAGCATCTGCCGTTGCACCAATGAGTTCAACGCCGAATTCCTCCAGCACGCCTTCGCGCTCCAGATCCAACGCGCAATTGAGTGCGGTTTGCCCACCCATCGTAGGCAATACAGCGTCGGGGCGCTCTTGCTCAATAATCTTGGCTACTTTGCGCCAGTTAACTGGCTCAATATAAGTTGAGTCGGCCATCGCAGGATCAGTCATGATGGTGGCCGGATTGGAGTTCACCAATATGACGCGAAATCCTTCCTCTCGCAGGGCTTTACAGGCTTGCGCACCTGAATAGTCAAATTCGCAGGCTTGGCCGATCACAATTGGACCCGCACCTATGATCAGAATTGACTGGATATCAGTTCTTTTTGGCATCGATCAATTCTATAAAGTGGTCAAATAAAGGGGCGACATCGTGCGGGCCGGGACTGGCTTCTGGGTGACCCTGAAAGCGGAACGCAGGCTTTGCAAGGTGGTGTATTCCTTGCGCGGTACCGTCGAACAAAGACTTGTGTGTTAGCCGTAAGGTATCAGGTAAACTCGTTTCATCAATGGCGAAACCATGGTTCTGACTGCTAATCATCACCGTGCCATCATCCAGATTCTGAACCGGGTGGTTTGCACCGTGATGACCGAATTTCATCTTTATGGTTTTCGCACCGCAAGCAAGGCCCAGCAGCTGATGACCAAGGCAAATGCCAAATATCGGGATACCGCTGTCCAACAGCTCTCGAATAGCGCTTATTGCGTAGTCGCAGGGCTCAGGGTCACCAGGGCCGTTGGATAAAAATATGCCATCAGGATTAAGTGCCAGCACATCGGCTGCCGAGGTTTGCGCCGGCACAACAGTGATATCGCATCCGCGCGCCGCCAGCATGCGCAGAATATTACGTTTTACGCCGAAATCGAAAGCCACCACCTTTCTGGGCAACTCTTCAGCAGGCAATTCTTTATGACCTTTGCCCAGCTGCCACACCGACGAACGCCATTGGTAGGGCTCGGTCACACTGACTTCTTTAGCCAGATCCATACCTTTAAGTCCGGCAAACTCACGCGCCAGATCAATGGCCGCTTGCTCATCAATGTTCTGATCTAGTTCGGCTGCCATTAAACAACCAGATTGCGCGCCCTTCTCTCGCAGCAAACGAGTAAGGCGCCGGGTATCAATATCGGCAATAGCAACCACTTTGCGCGCACACAAATAGTCGCTCAGGTTCTGTTCGCTGCGAAAGTTAGAGGCTGCCAAGGGCAAATCGCGTATGACCAGACCAGCCGCCCAGAGCTCGGATGACTCTTCATCCTCGGCGTTAACGCCCGTATTGCCAATATGCGGGTAGGTCAGGGTGACAATCTGGCGGGCATACGATGGATCCGTCAGAATTTCCTGGTAGCCAGTCATGGCCGTGTTGAATACTACTTCGCCAACGGAGTGGCCCGAAGCGCCAATAGCCACTCCACGGAACAGACTTCCGTCCGCGAGCGCCAATACAGCCGGTTGGGTCAAAGAGTTGCCTCAAATGGTCATCAGTTAAATTGCAGCTGCAAAAAAGCGAGATGTACGCGGTGTATTGCGGCTCATCTCGCTTGCTGGCTGCATACGTCTATTTCCTTGAAGTTATCTCAGAAAGCACGCATGTGCGGATGTGAATTGTACGCACAGGTGGGCAGGCTGTCCATGCTGTTTGACCCGACAAACGATGATTAATGTGCGATTCAGGCAAGCACCTAAAGTATCCACAGGTTCTGGCAGCGTGTTAGCATTCCGTTCTTATGTCATGCGCTCTTTGTTGCCGCTTAAAATTCACCGCTTCGCTCGTTCTGATGATGTTTGCGCTGTCTGCCTGCACCAGTGGTTTGTTGGTACGCAACCTGGACTGGCTGCTAGAGCGCTATGTTGATGACTACTTTGATCTGGATGACAGCCAATCCGAATTACTTTCAGAGCTAGTAGAGAGCAGTGCTGAACGCAGCTCGACTAATTCAATACCTGCGGTTCTGGCTCTGCTTGATCAAATAATAGAGCTGAATAGGCAAGCAGAGCTGCACCAGGCTTTACCGGGCCTGGCTGATTCATTCGAAGCCCTGGGTGATCGATTAGCTGAAGACAACACTGACAACCTGGTGCAATTTGCGCTTACCGTGACCGCTGACCAGCGCGCCCAAATAGCTGCGGAGTTAAGCAACAGAAACCGAAAGTACGCCAAAAAACACATTGAACCAGGTGAACAAGCTCGTCGTCAGGAATTCGAGAAAGACGTAAGGCGCAGCGCCAAGCGCTGGTTAGGCCGCCTGAGCGAGGAGCAAGAAACCATGCTACTCGGTTATGTGGCCGAGTATCGACTCAATGAAGCCGAGTGGATGATATCCAGGGAAGCTTGGCAGGCCGAATTTCTGAAGGCCTTGGCCTGGCCTGATGGTGATCCGAAAAAGCGACGGCTCAAAATACTAATCGATAGCCCAGAATCTGCTTTTTCTGCCCAGCAACGGGCCGACTCAGAGTTCAACCAGGAATTATCAATTAGTCGGCTGCAACCAGTGCTGCTTGCGAGCTCCGAGAAACAAAGAGAGCGGATAGAAAAACAGTTACGCAAGCTTCGAAAGCGAATCAGCGGTTTCCACCAAGCATTAGCTCCCGATCTGGAAGCGAAAGCCCCTGAAACTGAGCTTGCGCGCTAAAGACTGAACCATGAGCATCTCAGCCCTTTCCATAGAAAATCTTGACTATCGTTACAACGACTATGCAGCCGTGCTGTACGATTTTAATCTGCAGGTTGATGATGGCTGTTTATTTGGCTTGCTTGCCCAGGCGAATTTTAAACCCTCAAGCGATCTCGACCACTGTTTGTTGGCATTTTTCCAACATGCTGTTAAGCGCCGTATCGAGATCAATGGCTTTCAGGTAAATAGCCGGCTCTGACTCTTGCGCGCTGGCTTTGCGCGCTGGAAGCTGTTCTACAAGTCCAAAATATTTCAACTTTGTCAGCGCGTCATCAATTTCGAAATCGCATTGTTTGCTACCAAAGCCCCTAAGCCACAGTTCTATCTTTTCGTCCAGTTCCTGCTTGCTCAGCGTGTCTTCTGCGGTAACCAAAAAGAAATAGGCTAGCATGACCTCTTTGCGCTCAGCCTCTTCTGCGGCATCAATAAGTCTGTGAAACACGCCGGCGTTATTATCCAGGTTTTTGAAGTACAGGTTATCTGCCAGTACCTTCATAAACTTTATCTTTCGATTTCTAAAGGCGTTAAATTGCTTCCAAACATACGCCCCTACAGAGGCCAAACCAATTCCCAGTGCGACCAATGCTGTTTGATCAATAAAAACCGGCTCGTCACGCCAGCCAAGCCAAAATGCAAACAAAGCGCCTAGCAACAATACCGTTGAACCCAGCTTGGTCACCAGCACCACTACTCCACTGACCGCGGCAGGTACGCCAATCATAATTTTGTCCTGTACCCGCATTGCTACTTCGGTATTGGGAAACAGCATTTCCAGATCCGCTTTTGGAATATTGCGGAATAACTTGAGCATGGTTGTACCAGGCTTGAAGAACAGATCCTTTGGATCTCTGTTTCGAAAGTAGTCTTCGCCCTTGAACTTTACGTACACTAACACTCGCTCAAAGTTGGTAAACTCGATTTCGTGCTTCTTCCAGGTATACCATTTGCGCGCCTCAGCGGTGCGGCGCGACTCACCACGTCGATAAAAAAGAATTTGCTCGAAATCGTCAAAATCTACATTCAAACGAATGTTAAATAAGGAATGCTCAAGCATTGCGCGGTTCAGATCTTCCTGACTAACCGGCTTAAAATTTGCCGACTGAACAACATCGGTCAGTGTCTCAACCAATTGCGCTTGCTTGTCTTTAAGCTCGCTACCAGTTGACTCTGTAACAGGCAAAGTGTCGCTGTCTGGATTGAATGGTGCGTAGCAATCTTTCAAGGTGTCTAGCTTCACCTGAAACTGCAGATGGAAATAGCGGCTCATCAATATACAAATCTTTTCGAATCGACGCTTGTCTTTTTCGGCCAGATCTTTTGATCGCAGGCATAGATCCAAAAGATCGGCGGCCCTGAACGGGATAAAGTGCTCTTGTTCTATTTCAGGTAAATCCATTGTTGCGATTGCCCGAACCACTCAACCGAGTTGACGAAGCTGCAACACGTCTTGCATATCGAACAAGCCGGTCTGTTTATCGGCAAGCCACGAGCACGCACGCGTGGCACCGCGCGCGAAATTCATCCGGCTGCTGGCTTTGTGAGTAATCTCAACGCGCTCGCCTTCTGCGGCAAACATCACGGTGTGTTCACCGACGATGTCTCCGGCCCTGACAGTCGCGAAGCCGATAGTCTCACGGTCGCGTACACCTGTTTGACCTTCGCGACCATAGACCGCGCACTTTGCCAGATCACGACCCAATGCATCCGCGACAACTTCACCCATTCGCAGGGCTGTGCCAGACGGTGCATCTACTTTATGTTTGTGGTGGGCTTCGAGAATCTCAATATCAACGTCGTCACCAAGAACCCGCGCGGCGATATCAAGTAAGGCAAAGCACAGGTTCACACCAACACTCATATTGGGCGCCCACATAATGGCGGTGTTCTCGGCTGCTCGTTCAAGCTCAGCCTTACCCGCTTCATCAATACCCGTGGTACCAATCACCATTTTCTTGCCGTGCTGGGCGCATACTTTGGCATTAGCGAGCGTGGCGCTGGGTGCAGTAAAGTCGATTAAAGTGTCAAAGTCGTTAAGCGCGTCCTGGAGACTGCCTACCAGCTGAACGCCGGATTTACCCAGACCGATCAGTTCGCCGACATCAGCGCCAATCAGGCTGCTGTCGGGCAATTCAATGGCCGCGCTAAGCGCCAGGCCTTCAGTTTGGGATATGGCTTCGATCAGTGTGCGGCCCATTCGACCGGCCGCACCTGTGACAGCTATTCTTTGCATTGTGTTTCCTGCCTTATATTGCAGGGCGCACTATAGCGTATTTTCAGCCGGTCATATCGTCGAAGAATTTCTTAACACCCTTGAACCAGGTGTCTTTGCGCGGCGAATGCTTTGATCCGCGCTCATCCATCATGGTACGCAGTTCTTCCAGTAGATCTTTCTGCCGACGGTTCAAGTTAACCGGAGTTTCAATGGCCACCCTACACATCAAGTCGCCAGCACTGCCGCCTCTAACCGGCACGACACCTTTGCCGCGCAAGCGGAACAGTTTTCCAGTTTGGGTTTCAGCCGGAATTTTCAACTTAACGCGGCCATCGAGTGTTGGCACTTCAAGCTCGCCACCCAGTGCGGCATCAACAAAGCTGATTGGCACTTCGCAGTACAGATGCTTACCATCGCGTTCAAACAGTTGGTGATCACGCACGGAAATCTGCACATACAAATCCCCACTAGGGCCACCACCGGGCCCCGCTTCACCTTCACCAGAGAGGCGAATTCGATCGCCTGTATCAACACCAGCTGGTACTTTTACTGATAAGGATTTGCGCTCTTCTATCCGCCCCTGACCGCTACACTCGCGGCATGGATCGGAAATAATCTGCCCTCGGCCACGACAGTTTGGACAGGTTTGCTGAACAGAGAAAAAGCCTTGCTGCATGCGCACCTGGCCAACTCCACCACAGGTACCGCAGTTGCTGGGCGTGCTACCAGGCTTGGCGCCACTGCCATCGCAGGGCTCGCAAGATACCAGGCGTGGTACTTTGATTTTAATGGTGGTGCCTTTAACGGCCTGCTCAAGATCCAGATCAAGTGTGTACTGAAGATCTGATCCGCGTTGCGGACCACCACGCGAGCGACCACCGCCACCCCCACCGAAAATGTCGCCGAATACGTCGCCAAAAATATCGCTGAACGAACCAGAACCGCCGCCAAAACCACCACCGGCTTGAGGGTCAACACCGGCATGGCCAAACTGGTCATAGGCCTGGCGTTTTTCCTGGTCGGATAATATTTCGTACGCTTCAGTGGCTTCTTTAAACTTCGCGTCTGCGTCATCATCATCCGGGTTACGATCCGGGTGAAATTTCATGGCAATGCGACGATAGGCTTTCTTGATTTCAGCCTGCTCGGCACCGCGGTCGAGGTTTAGCACCTCATAATAGTCACGTTTTGACATAATCTGTTCCGTTATAGTCCGCAAAAATCATTCTGTGCAGACACAGCAACGCGGAGGCTTGCTCCGCGTTTGGGTGCTCTTGTTCTTAAGCAAGTCCGGCGTTGGGATTCAGAGCGCTTTTCGGGACACGCCGTGAACCCATCCATGGGGGCTCGTTGAAAAGGTCCCTCTTTTCAACGGTCCCG
>JBGCDE010000208.1:0-17760 GCA_045105115.1 Pseudomonadales bacterium
CTACGCCGGCTTCAGAATACGCCAGTGACGCAGCGGTCACTGCGGCGGCTTCTATCAGAACAGATCTTGCGCCCTACATGACCGATCTAATGACTGGCGATATCAACACGCGAAGAGCCATTCTTGACGAACATTTCTACGGCCCCAAAATTGAAACTGCTCGTTCGCTATACCCGGTTACGCAGCGCGTTGAGGAAATAGCCGGCGTTTACACCGAGGTGTTTGAGCCAGCGGCTGGCATAGCAGCCGATAAGCAAAACAAGGTGTTGATTAACTTACATGGTGGTGGCTTCTCTATGGGTGCCCGCACGGAAGGAAGGCTTGAATCCATACCTGTTGCGGCAGTGTCTGGCCTGCGAGTGATCAGCATTGACTATCGACAAGGCCCGGAACACAAGTTTCCAGCTGCCAGCGAAGACGTTGCGGCTGTGTACATGCATTTGCTAGAGCAATACCAAGCAGAAAACATTGGCATTTTCGGCTGTTCGGCCGGCGGCATGCTCACCGCTCAAGCGGTAGCCTGGTTTGATAAACACGAGCTGCCAAAACCTGCGGCTATCGGCATATTTTGCTCAGGCGCCGGAGAATTTGGCAAAGGCGACGCCGCAATTATTTCAGACTTGGTTGGTAGTCGTTTATCGGGTGGCGAAATAGAGTACTTTTCTGATGCCAGTTGGAATGATCCGCTTGTATCACCCCAGGAAGATCCGCAGTTACTGAGTCGTTTTCCCGACACGCTGGTCATCACCAGTACGCGTGATCTCGCGCTCAGCGGTGCGCTGGTCACGCACTATCGTCTATTGGAACAAGGTGTGTATTCGCAGCTGCATGTTTACGAAGGGCTTGGCCATTATTTCTTTGCAGACACAGAACTGAAAGAATCGAAACATGTGTTCGATGTTATTTCCAAATTCTTTACTGAACGTCTTGGTAGCAATGCTAGCAAACAAGCGGCGGTATCATTCGACCAGATTGATGCCGAGGCTTTCCAGCAATGACGTTGCTTCCAACCGTGAGAAAGTAGCGCCTTTAACGTTATTATTTTGAACATCAATACTGTAGTTGTACGCGCCTGCAAAGTTCGCCGTTGCCAGATTTGTGCTACTGAATACACTGCTTGCAAAATCGCATTCTGAAAAATTCGAACCGTTTAAATCGGCCTCACGAAAATCAGCGTCGTGCACTCGACACTCAACCATCTCAAGTTCATTCAGTGTTAAACCATAAAACGTGGAATTACTCAGTTGGCAACGGTGAAAGCTCAATACTGCGCGCGGCACAAAGGAAGGCCAGGAAACGTGCGTCCAATTCAGCGCCAATAACTTGCAGTCTTCAAAGCTGATCTCCGAGAAACGACTGTAGCCCAGTTTGGCCAGACTCAGATCACTGTTAACAAAGCGGCAATCGAGGAACGTGCAGCGGTTAATGAACGCTTCTCTGAAATTGCAGTTTTTGAACACACAAAACTCAAATTCCAAGCCTGCTAACTCCTGGTTCTCACAGTCCAGGCCTTCAAATTGGCTGCCTTCATAAAGTTGTGTTGAGGGGTCTAGAGTATCCATTTGCTGTTAGTCTGTTCTACTTGTGCACATGGTACCACCAGGACCGTGGAAACGACTTCTATACATAAATTTCATAACGCTGCGAGACAATCAGGAGTACATTAGAAGCATGAAAGCTTTCGATACCTATCATCAATCCATATTGCCCAGCGCCAATCGCCGTGCAGAAGCGGCCCAAGCTCTTGGTAACGCTCGCTCACTGGCTTTCCAACTACCGTGCGGAACAGCCTACAGCTACGCCTCTGATGGCGACCTTGTCACTATTTCAAGCGGCAGTGATGACGCTAAAGTGGTTGCAAACATTAGCGAGCAGGCGTTTGACGCCTATGTTTCACAGCAGTTTTCACTGACAGGCCTGTTTTACACAAACCAGTTAACGCTGTCTCGTGGCGAAATTGCCTGGTTATTGCAATGGGAGCCGGCCCTGCAAGCTCTGTATTTCGACCGGCCTATCTGGTCTGCCGCAAATATCGCCGATGTATCGGAACTCAATATCAATCGGCGCTTCGACTACTCAGAAGTTCAAAGCTCTGCAGCTGAGATGCAGGCGTTTCTGCGCACTACTGGATATTTGCATATTCAGAACGTATTTAACGCGGCAGAGATAGAAGCCTTTGCCAGCGATATTGAGCAACAAAAAGCAAAAGCATCCGCAGACGACGGCCGTTCATGGTGGGCTAAGAAGTCTGACGGTGAAGAGGTATGCTGCAGAGTCACTTACCTGCAACGAAGCTCTGAGTTATTCGCGAAGTTGCCGGAAGACCCTCGTCTGCAGAAGATTGCAGCACTGCTTGGTGAATCACTTCGACCGGTAGGTAAGCGAATGGATGGAGTAAGTGTGGTCATAAAAAACTCAGACGTAGTGGAAGGCATGTCAGATCTGCCCTGGCACCGCGACTGCGGAATGGGCGGACATCACCTGATTTGCCCAAGTTTGAATATCGGCATTCAGCTAGACGAGTCTTCAGCAGAAAATGGACAGTTGAAGTTCTTAGCTGGTTCTGCCAACCACGCTAATCCTCCGGTTGATGAATCCATACCTGATTTGCCGGTTGCAGCACTGAATGCGAAAGCGGGCGACGTCAGCGTGCATCTGGCTCACGTGATGCACATAGCACCTCCACCGCTAGGTGATAATGGGAACAGACGCGTGTTGTACACCAGTTTCGTAAAGCAGGAATTGATAGACGCTATTCCAGAAGGGCAAAGCTATAACGATGTTTTGTTCCGACAAGGCGATGGTCGAGTTCGCACGCCGCAAGAGCGAGCCGCGGAAAGCTAGAATCTACAGCTCAATCAAATGATCAGGCAATTCGTTCGCTGTACTTGACCCGCCGGGAAAGTGTTCTTGTAGCAGCGCACCACAACGCTCAACAGCGTGTTGATACCCTTCGGCTGTTTTACCGCGACTCACCTCCACAATAAAATCGTCCACAATTTCTTGCCACACACTTTGGTCGATTTTTTCAGCAATACCGTGGTCAGCGATTATTTCTACGTAACGCTCGGCCAAGGATACAAAAATCATGACGCCGGAACGGTTCTCAGTGATGTGCAATCCTTCGATAAAAAACAATTCGTGCGCATGTAAACTGGCTCTGCGGTATTGCACATTCTTCGGCACAACGCGAAATTTAACCGGCGGCCAACTCAGCAGGAGAGCAAACACAGCAAATACTGCAATCTGAAGCAAGTAGGTGTCACCAACATTCAATGGCAATTCGAGAAGTGATACAAGACCAGGTAACAGCAAAGCCGTTAGCGCAGCCCACAGCACTGGAATGTAATAGTACTCGTCGCTCTGTTGGCTAATTACAGTGACCAGTTCTGCATTGCAGCTGGCTTCAATGTTGCGAATCTGCTCACAAAGCTCACGCTTGTCTTGTTCGTTAAGATGCTGCATTACCAACCCCCCGACGCGCCGCCGCCACCGAAGGAGCCTCCGCCGCCTCCGAAACCACCACCGCCAAAGCCGCCGCCTCCACCAAGACCACCTGGGTAATACCCACCGCCGCGCCGACTGCGTCCACTACCGCCGCCGCTACCACCGCCAAAAACCAGAAACAACACGGCGGCCAGCACACCAACCACTGCACCGGTAAGCAATACCTTGGTCACCAGCAAGGCAACCGTTCCAGCGCCCGCACCTACAATGCCACTCGCCAACCCCTTGCGCTTCATTCTTCCTAAAAACGCACTGCCCAACATAAAACTGAAAAACACGATGGGTACCATCTCACCAGCATCTGTCACTTTACCGGGCGTATCTTCAGGTGCTGCATACTCTCCTTTGATGGCACGAAGGATGGCATTCGTGCCGAGCAATACACCCTCATCAAACCTCCCTGCGCGGAATGCAGGCGTGATTTCGCGTTGAATTATCGTTCGGCTTAGGCCATCAGTTAACGCACCTTCCAGCCCGTAGCCCACTTCAATACGCATCTTTCGCTCATTAGGTGCGATGATCAGCAAGACGCCGTTATTGTTCTCGGCCGTACCAATTTCCCAATGCCGGCCAAGCTGATAGCCATAATCGCCAATGTCATACCCTTGTAGATCTGCCAGCGTTACAACAACTACCTGGTTGCTCGTTTCAGACTCATGAGCACTCAACATACCGTCCAGCTGCGCTTGAGTCGGTTCTGACAAAATTGCGGCCTGATCGACGACTCTACCCGTCAACGTGGGGAAATCGGGTGCTGCAAATGCAGCATTTGATAACAGGCACGCGAGCACAATGACCAATTGGGCCAGTGCTCGCACCTTCACACCTAATCGAAGACAGGACATCAAAAGACTTAGTTGAGCTTAAAACTCAACGGAAGGTACTTGCTCCATTTCCTTTGGCACCGAGAAAGTTTCTCGGGGTTCCTGCTCGGAATATAAAATGCCATGCCAGATTCGGCCAGGAAACGTTCGCAGCTCAGTGTTATAGGTCTTTACGGCCTCGATGTAATCGCGTCGTGCAACCGAAATACGGTTTTCAGTGCCTTCCAATTGATTTTGCAACGCCAGAAAGTTTTCATTCGACTTAAGCTCAGGGTAGCGTTCAACCACCACCATCAGTTTAGACAACGCACCACTCAATTGGTCTTGTGCCGCCTGAAACTGCTGGAATGCCTCAGGGTTACTGAGCATGTCGTTTGGCAGTTGCATACTGGTTGCCTTGGCTCGCGCTTCAACAACACTGGTCAACACATCTTTTTCCTGCTCCGCAAAACCCTTCACGGTTTTCACAAGATTAGGTATTAACTCAGCACGGCGCTGGTACTGGTTTTGCACCTGGCTCCAGGCCGCATCTACGGCCTCGTCGTAACTTGGAATATTATTGATACCGCAGCCGGTTAGCATCATGCTTGTTAAGCCAATCAGCAGCAGTGATTTTAATGCAGATAGTTTCATAGCCGAATCTTCATCAGTTTGCCCAAGCTCTATTATGCCAGACAGACTCGTGTTGCTTGCAGATAGTGTGGGCTTCAATCGTTGAATTCAGTAAACTGGGGCTTAAATAAGCATCTGAGAGCACCTCAATGAGCAGTACACTCACCAGCTATACCCACCCTATTGATCGTTTGCACTGGCTCAATGCCAATATGCCCGACGAATCATGGCTGCATGAGCAAATTGACGGTGAGTGGGTCACCCTAAACTGCAAAGAAGCCATCAACCGGGCTCTTAGAATCGGCAATGCGCTGCGTTCTCTCGGGCTGGAGCCTGGCGACAAAGTGGCCATACTGGCCAAGAACAGTCCGCAATGGATGATCAGTGATTTCGCGCTGATGATGGCGGGAATGATCAGCGTACCCATTTACACTACAGCCGGTGAAAAGACTATTTCCTACGTATTGGAACACAGCGGTGCCAAGGCGGTTTTTGTCGGCAAACTTGAAGGCACTGCTGCGGCAGAAGCAACCTTGCGTGATATCAAGGTCATTGCGTATCCAGAGACCAATGTGAGTTCCGAAGTAATTGATCACCAGTGGAATGAGCTGCTGGCCGCCGACCCTCTGGAAGACATTGCCTCTCCCAATATTTCGGAAATGGCCACACTGGTCTATACCTCTGGCAGTACAGGTAACCCCAAAGGCGTGGTCTTGAGTTTTGAAAACCTGGCAGCGGCGGCACAAGGCGTGATTGAGGCGCAGCCGGCGAAGGAAAAGCATCGCGTCCTTTCCTACTTGCCAATGGCGCACATCACAGAGCGATCACTGGTAAGCATCGTATCGCTGTACGAGTTGGGCGATATCTATTTCTCTGGCGGCCTCGACACTTTTATGGGTGATTTGCAGCACGCCAAGCCAACCAATTTCATCTCTGTACCGAGATTATGGGCCAAGTTTCAGGCTCAGGTATTAGCAGTGATTCCAGACCACGATTTGCAAGCGTTGCTTGCCTCAGACCAGGGTGAAGAAATCGCCGCAGGTATTCGGGAAAAACTGGGCTTACAGCATGCCAAACAATACGCGAGTGGATCAGCGCCGATTCCTCCCGGGCTACTAACATGGTTCCACGGTATTGGTATGCCCATTTCTGAAGGCTGGGGAATGACAGAAACGTCAGGCGCATCCTGCACTAATATGCCATTCAACCCAGACCATCTAGGTACACTCGGTACACCTTTGAGTTGTGTTGAAATGAGCTTGTCAAACGAGCAGGAAATTTTGATTCGGGGGCCGGCGATTTTCAAGAAATACTACAACAATCCAGAAGCGACAGCTGAGGCCTTTGTTGATGGCTGGTTTCGAACTGGTGACAAAGCCGAGCTGCGCGACGATGGTGCTTACCGAATTATCGGCCGCGTAAAAGAGCAATTTAAAACTGCGAAAGGAAAATACGTAGCACCAGTGCCGATTGAAAGCCTGCTCGGTGCCTTGCCTTACGTCGAACAGGTCTGCGTACTGGGCATAGGCCGAGCGCAACCCATGGCGATTGTTGTACCGATTGCGCAAGAAGGTCAAACGCCGGAGCAATTAGTTGAGCGTATGGAAGCTGATATGAACACTACAAACGAAAACCTGGAGCCCCACTGCAAACTCAATTGCATTATTCTCAGTGCCGAGCCCATGTCGATAGACAATGGCATGCTCACTCCTACGCTAAAACTAAAACGTGATGTTATCGAAGCTCATTTCGCTGAGTGTTTAGGTGATGAAAACAAAGGTGTGATTTGGCAAACGGCGTAAGCCCTGCTCGTTGAGAATCGGAGACTACAATGCAATTATTTGAACTCGCAAAACAATTTGGCAATCGAGCAGCGCTGAACGACGGCAATCAGCAATTCAGCTATGCCGATTTACTGACTGCATCGGAAAATGTAGCGGCGACGCTGTTAAATGGTAGCGCCGATCTCAACGAAGAAATAGTTGCGTTCGCAGCGCCCGCTGGGATCGACTATGTTGCATTCCAGTGGGGTATATGGCGTGCTGGTGGTATTGCCATGCCGCTTAATGTGCACGCGACCATTCCTGAAATTGAGCACTGCATTGAGACTGGTGGCGTGAAGCGTATGTTCGCGCATGAGTCCAGCGAAGACAAGCTTCGCGCACTGTGTGAGCAACGCTCTATTGACATGATTCTCGCGGGCAGCGTGTCGGCTGGCACTGTGAAGAACTTTCCAGAACTTGAAGCATCACGGCGTGCCATGATGATTTTCACCAGCGGCACAACCAATAAACCGAAAGGAGTTGTGACCACGCACGGCAATATCACCGCGCAAGTAGAAACTCTGTTGGAAGCCTGGGAATGGCAAGCGGACGACACCATTCCTCTTTTTCTTCCTTTGCATCATGTGCACGGCATTATCAATGTGCTCACCTGTGGCTTGTGGGCCGGTGCGACAGTAGATGCTTATGCAGAAGGATTTAAGTTGCCGCGCATACTAGAGGCTGTGGCAGACAACAAATATTCTGTATTTATGGCGGTGCCAACAATCTACGTAAAACTCATTGCTGCACTCAATGAATGCGACGACGAAAAACGCGCGGCTGTTTGCCAGGGGTTTTCTAAAATGCGCCTGATGATTTCTGGCTCCGCTGCGCTGCCCGCACGTATCCATGAACAGTGGCAGACATTAACCGGTCAAGTTCTGCTTGAACGCTATGGCATGACTGAAATCGGCATGGCCTTGTCAAATCCGTTTCATGGTGAACGCAGACCGGGTTCGGTTGGCAAACCTCTGCCAGGCGTAGAAATTCGTTTGGCAGAAGAAAACGGCCAGATAATCGCCGCTGACCAACAAGACACACCAGGTGAAATTCAAGTAAAAAGCGATACTGTCTTTCTGGAGTACTGGAACAAACCCGATGCAACAGCGGAGAGTTTTATTGATGGCTGGTTTCGCACAGGTGATATGGCAGTGCTTGAAAATGGCTATTACCGAATCATGGGGCGCTTGTCTGTCGACATTATCAAGTCTGGTGCTTACAAACTGTCAGCACTTGAAATCGAAAACAGTCTACTTGCGCACCCCGCCATCAACGAGTGCGCTGTAATCGGCGTAGAAGACGACACTTGGGGTGAAATTGTTGCCGTGGCGGTAGCACTGGAAAGTGGCCACTCATTGCAGCTTGAGGACTTGAAGCAATGGGCTGTTGAAGAAATGTCGAATTACAAAATTCCACGCCGCCTGCATATTGTTGAATCACTGCCCAGGAATGCGATGGGTAAAATCACTAAGGCGGATGTGAAGAAATTGTTTTAGTGTATTTTCACTGCGCCGGCCTCGCGCTTTCTGCGCGATTCACAATCTATTAATATTCTGGAGTACCTTGAATGAGTAAATTTTCGGGAAAGACCGCCATTATCACCGGCGGCGCCGAAGGCATCGGCATGGCCATTGCAAAATCACTAGGCGCCCAGAAAATGAACATTGTGCTGGCAGACATCGATCAGTCCAAGCTTGCAAGCGCATCAACTGAGCTTGAGCAACTAGGCGTTCCAGTATTAACAGTTGCATTAGATGTCAGCGAAGAGTCCCAATGGATTGACGTCGCCAACAGAGCAAAAGAGCGATTCAAGAACATTCATATGCTAGTGAATAATGCAGGCATTGGTGGCGGCGCAGGTGCGCTGGAATCACAAAGCACCAAAGACTGGGAGTGGTCGATCAATGTGAACTTGATGGGTGTACTGTTTGGCGCGAAGGCAATCGTACCCATGATCAAGGAACACGGCGAAGGCGGCTGGCTGGTCAATGTTGGCTCTATGGCCGGGATGGGTGGCGTACCCTATAGCGGCGCTTATACGGCGACCAAATCCGCGGTAGTGGCTCTTTCGGAAAGTTGGGCAGGGGAACTTACGAGAGATGGTATTCACGTAGCCGTTCTTTGCCCTGCTTTTGTTCAGACTCGCATCCACGAATCCGAGCGTAATCGTCAAACCAAATACAAAACTGAAAAAGCCAAGCCCGACAGTGATCGTGCGATTCTAAACAGCGCGGCCAATGCTGTTAAAAATGGTATTGATCCTTCTATCGTTGGCGAGCGCTTGGTAGAGGCGCTTAATCAGGGTGAATTCTATGTGTTTACGCACCCGAACTATCGGCCAGTGGTTCAGCAACGTTCAAAGCTGATTGATGAAGCGTTCGAACGTTCGGCGCGGAGTCCACTTCTTAAAGACATTGTTAAACAGAAGATAGATATGCTTTGATCGAAGTTGTTGAACAATTACCTACTCGAACTCGGTCGCAGACTTAGTCAATGGTCTTTTGTCAGCTAATCGCGTCCTAAGTGACGCGATTAGCAAAGAACAAGTATTGCACGCATGTCGATATGCCTTAGTCATAACTCTAATTGGTAATTTGCCGCACCAGCGTTGGAGCTATTATGTTCTAGGCGGTCAACTAACCAATCCCTGACGTGCTGTTGATTGCCTAAAGTATGCCTCTGCTTGGGCTATTGGCGAGTTCGTTCATCAGATGCGCATCAGAGTATCTGCCCAAACCCAAATTATGGGCATAGACCGGGAGATCTTTGTTAGTAATCTGTTTGGCAATTAAGGACCCGGCACCACAAGAAGCCATACTTCCAAAACCTGAGAGAGCACCTAAAACGAACGCACCGCTTCCATCCAGAGGGCCAATCAGAGGCCAGTTTTCCTTGGTCATTGAGTAGTATCCGCCATAATGACTGAAACGGCTAGGAAAGTCGCTAACGTAAGGCCTCAGAGACGGTTGCAAAATTGATGCGCCCCGCATAACAATTTCGGGAAATTGCTGATCAAATTGAGGTTCGTCTATCCACTTGTCTTTAGGCTCACTTATTGTGGTATTGTAAGCCCAGCCTAATTTCAGCCACCGAGCATTATCTCCTCCTTCGGGTCTGCAATGAATGCCCCCTACTATACGATTCGTTAGCCACGACAATTCTGGCTCGCTGCGCAGCCAATCTTGCTCATCGGCAGACCATTCCAGTTTGGCTTCATCAAGATCTATTGCAAAGGGTTGTTGGCGCGGTACTACAGCGCGCGTATCTTCAAAGGCTATTTTCTGTTGAAAGGTATTCTCAATAGGCAAATTTATGCCCAGCATCGCCGATAAATCTGTTGTGTAAGGTCCAGCTGCTATAACAAGCTGTTCCGTTCGAAGGGTTCTCGTTTCAGTTGCTGTCCGCAATTCCAGCCGGTAGTCTTGCTCGCGCTGTATATCCAAAACTTCAGCCGTTAGGCGCCTTCCCCCCG
Organism: Pseudomonadales bacterium; assembly: GCA_045105115.1. Lineage (GTDB taxonomy): Bacteria > Pseudomonadota > Gammaproteobacteria > Pseudomonadales > JAUIET01 > JAUIET01. The sequence goes on from JBGCDE010000208.1 coordinate 10,239, forward strand.
CTGCTTTTATTTTCTCGAGCATGAACTGGCCCATCTGTTGGCCGCTGAAGTCGCCCGCTCTTCGGATGTGTATAACATTGGATACGGATGAATCAAGATTAGGGAAGTAGCGTCGAACAAGATGTTCATTCATCAACACATCCACCCCGTCGGGTGCTGATTGCCAATCTGGCGACAGTGCAGGTTGATAGCTTGGCACAGACTCACTCGTGTGTAAGCGAACCTCTTTTTCAGAACCGTATCCAGTATACAGATCGGTAACAAGCTCACTAATATCTGGTCGCCGGCTTGCCAGTAAGTAGCCACGCCGGGTCATATTGATTACATTTGATGATGAAGCTAGTGACTCCATTAGTTTAATGCTGTCGTTAGTGAAGGCGGTCATGATTGGGTGAGGCCACCAATTTCGATAATTATCGCCAGATTGCGCACTGGTAAAATTCATGGGCTGATCGCGATCGATCAGCAGAACAGAAAGCTCACTGTTTTCTTGCAGCAAGAAATAGGCAGCGGCTATGCCCGCAATGCCTGCGCCAATTATAGCTACGTCTGAGCTGTGCTCTGTCTTCATGTACGCTACGCTTTGGTATCGAGATGAGCGATGAATGCTCGAAATGCGGCAATAGCCTCGTTGAAATTTGGATGAATTTCCGCCGCCATGAATTGCTCATCAGTGTGTCGCATACTCCAGACATCAAGCAATCGTGCCGAGTCTGTGTCGTGCTCAAAATCTAGATAGCTGCTTGATAGGCGCAATGATAATTCTGACGATTCAATACCAAATACGCTCCCTGGAAGAGCGGCAATGTCATAACTGTCCAGCAAATAGCCCGCCAACTCACTTGCGTTCCTCACCCCAACTTTTTTCAGATTTGATCGCCAGTCATTAAAGTTGGCGGTTACATAAAATCCGCCATCGGGCTTGGTAGTACGCACACCCATAGCAGAAAGCGACTTGGCAAGATATCGACTTCGAACGCCGTGTATGTCGCCGCACACTTTTATGTATTCTTCTACAGAGCAATCCTCCGAGTATGCAGCAATAGCCGCAAATTGCACTGGAGCAGAAACGGAAGACCATTGTTCGCTGGCCACAACGACCAGCGCTTTCATTAGCTGGCTGCCGAAATCGTTATCAGGAAGCAATCCGACGCCAATGCGCCATCCTCCTAAGGACAGGTGCTTACTTAGACCACCCACGACCACTGTACCTTCCGGGTAAAATTGGCTAATAGAAGTATGAATTTGCTGCCCATGTACTACCTGCGAATAGATTTCATCACTGAGGACGATAACGCGATTCAATCGGCAGTAATCAGCAATCTGCTGTAAATTTTCTGGTGTTAACATCTGCCCCGTTGGGTTATTTGGGCTGTTCAGAATCAGCAACTGATTGCTCGAATTTGATTTTCGCAGCTGCTCATCAAACGCAGCCAGGTCAAAGTGGTAGCCGTCTTTTGCATGCGCAGGTATCCAATGAACGCGCTTGCCTAGCATTTCGGCTTGTGGCGCATAACTAACCCATGATGGTGTCGGTAAGAAAATATCCACGTCCAACACCATCTGAATGGCGTAGATCAGGGACTTGCTTCCCGGGCCTATGATGACTTGTTCTGTCGAATACGGTGTTCCATTTCGTTTACCGTAGTAAGCCGCTGCCACGCTTCGCAGACTGTTCAGACCTTGCGCTTCCAGATAGCTCTTGCGGTGCGTATTTTTCTGCAGAGCTTCCTGAAGTACAGGATGCACATCAAACCGCGACTCACCAAAACCAAGGTGATGAACCGGTCGGCCCTGCTGCCAGCGTTGCTTAACAAGCTCATTAATTTTCAGCGTTGGCGAAGGGAGCAAATTGGAAAAAGGAGAACACAACATGCGCGGGGTTTCCTGAGAAAGATATCACGACGTAGAAAATCTGGTCAGCGGCAACGCACTGACCAGGGTAACAAACTACAAAGCTTAGAAGCTGTAGGTAGCCTTAAGATAGTAAGAACCGCCCTCATAATTGACAGGCGTTCTGCGCGGGTACTGCAGTCCAACGCTCTGACGATTTGCAAAAACGCCATCGTTCGGAATTTCGTCCGGGAACTCGTCAAATACGTTTGTTGCACCTAACACTACACGCGCATGGTCGCTAATTTGATAACCGAGCTCCACGTCGATGAACACAATAGAGTCTATCTCAGCACTCTGGCTCCCTGGCGCTCCATTAATTGTTCCACGCTCATCATAGTGCGATCCGTAGAAATTGGCACGCGCCATAAAATTCAGCGCGTCGCTAAAGTGGGTGTTTGCTGTTAGGGTGAATCTGGTTTCGGGGTAGTTGTTTTCAATATCCTCGATTGTACTGTCGCTCACCGGCAAGATCGCCCCAGCGGAAGTCTGTACCGCCGATTGATCGGTTACTTCAACCTGATTATAGTTGAACGCGAAAATCAGATCGGTTCGAGCAGAGCTCCATTCCAGCTCGCTGGTCAATACCAAGTCGATGCCCTTGTGCTCTACATCAAGCGCATTGGTGTAGAAGGAAATGGTTGAGCCCGGGCTGCCGGCAATAGGAATATCACCTGTTCGATATATTCTTCCATCAACTTGAATAAAGTAACCGTCAACTGTTATATCTACAGGGCCGAATGCTGTCGAAACACCAAGGCTAAAACTCAATGACTCTTCTTCCTGGAGTGGCTGACCACCCTCTGGCTCTGCTTCAGGGCTGGAAGATGGCACAAGGCCTTCCAATGTTAGATTACCGGTCACGCCGTCGAATGTTGTGATCACCGTTTCAACATTAGATTGGCCCGGTGTGGGCGCGTGAAATCCGGTTGATATGGCTGCGCGTAAATTAGTCGTGTCGTTTAGGCTGTAGCGAGTGGCCACTTTGCCATTCACAGTGCTACCAAAGTCGGAGAAGTCTTCGAAACGCAAAGCATACTGCATAAGCCATGCCTCGCTGATGTCATGCTCCACGTCAACGTAGCCCGCATAGTTGTTGCGGCTGTGCGAGCCAGCATTGCTCTCGTCTGCGGCACGCATACCACTGGTACCCGAACCAATAACGGCGTCGGTTTCTCCCGCCACAATAGTGAATTTCTCCTGGCGCCATTCCGCGCCGTAGGACAAAAACAAGTTATCGCGAAGCGCCTTGGAAAAATCCGCGTTTATATTGATCTCTTCCTGATTGTAACCACCCATCGCAAAATCTCGTTTTACACGGTCACTGCTGAGCGGTGGCAAATCTGGGTTAAGTGTATTGTTGAGTGAATAGCGCAGCTCATTGCGCCCCCAACCCACGCTAAAATCATAACTCAACTCGTTGTCTGTCTCGCCGCGAAGACCAAGAACCATGCTGCTGTCATTTTGGCGACCGTCAAGAAACGGTGTATAACCGGCTGGAAGGAAAGGAGCTGAGTCATCAAATGACCCATCACCTGCTGATCCAAAATTATTCAGAAATCCGGTAATGGTGCTATGGCTTGGGTTTCGATAGAAGAATCGATAGCGGCCAAAGGTATTGGCGTTGTTACCAAACGCGTAGAGTTCATCGCCGTTTTCTAATTCATAGGCGGAATTGATAAACCAGCGAGTGCCGCGTGTTTCCGGCCGGCCCCACGTTTGCACAAATGGCGCATCGCCAAAGGGCGCGTCGGCCCCGACACCTTGTACACCGCTGTCAATAAGATCTTGCGCAACTGCACGCTGAATTCCTCTGGAAAGCGCGTCATTATCCACATGCTCAACGCTCAAATTTACAAAACCGTTAGTACCCAGTGGTAATCCAATATTGCCACCCAGTCGAAAGTTGCCTTCTCCTTCAAAGTGTTCACCTACTTGAACCTGCAGCTCGCCACCTTCAGCTGCGTCTTTCAATACAAAATTCATAACTCCCGCAATCGCATCCGACCCGTATTGCGCAGCGGCGCCATCGCGAAGTACCTCAACACTCTTTAAAGCGATTCCTGGAATCATCGCCACATCAACACCGTGTGCGCCATTGCCAGCCGCCGGAGCGAAAAACTGCACCAGGGAGGAACGATGCCGACGTTTGCCATTCACAAGAACCAAAGATTGATCCGGAGCCATGCCGCGCATTGAAGTCGGTCGCACAAAAGCGCTGCCATCGCCGGTTGCTGGCGTTGCCGTGTAAGAAGGCACCAGTGTTTTAAGGTTGTCGGTAATATCCGCAGTGCCGCCTATGGCATTGAATTCTTCGCTATTAAAAACATCGACCGGTACCGGCGAATCTGCGACTGAACGAGGCTTGCTCGATCGTGTTCCGATTGTGATTACTTCTTCCAATATCGGTTCGGCATTTCCTCCGTTACCTTGAGCTTGGCTCAAGTCAGCCGATGTCAGCCCCGCCACGGCGAGAGTAAATACTGCTGGCATTAGTGTTTTATTCGAATTTTTCATGTGATCGTATTCCTCATTTTGTTCCGGCGAGTCCTGATCACCCGAAGGCGCAGGAGCATCTTGCTTTTGCAGAGCAGCACCTGGGTCAATTCTGATACCGGAATGTCTAAGCAGTACGGTGAGCGCTTGTCTAACGGAGTAAACCCCTCTCAATGGGCGGGCAGTCCGGTTTTTTACCTCATCGTACGGAAACAACACCGTCACATTTGCTTGTTGGGCAAATTGAATCAACGCTTTATCCGCTCTTAGTCGTGGGATATCGAACAAATATTTCGCTTCTTGATCCACCTTTGCCTGCGCAAACCCTGGCAAAGGCAATAGCAACACACAACAAACACTCAAGAGGCTAATGAGCTCGAATCGAATCACCTTGTGGGCGACGTACACGACTTGTTTCATATGAGCGATGAACGGAGCTTTTCCGCCATTGTTAAGTAAATTATTTTCAATTTAGGTGATTTTCGGCGAAAAAAGCGCATGTTTTGAGCGATGCGAATGCAGTGACTGAGTTGATTACTATCGTTTAGTTCTGTCGCAGAGACAAGCTAATGATTTGACCATTGCGCTCGCTGGTGATGCCGAAACTCTGCTCCAGTACCCAGAGCAGCTGTTGTGTGTCACCCGCCTTGAAAAAGCCCCCCACGGGTATTTCGCGAATAGCAGGATCACTGATCTCGAAACTTAGCATGGTGTAACGATTTATTTCCTCAACCACTAACTCCAGAGGCTCACCTTCGAAGATTAACTGCCCCTCTCGCCAAGCGAGTTTTGCTTCAACATTGTCTGTTCTTATAACGCCTTTGCGTTCGCCGGACTCACTCACCACTATTGATTCACCATTGGAAAGAAAAACGGGAGTTCCATCGATTGGTTTTTCAGACACTGCATCCATAGCGTTAGAATATCCATGCTCAAGTTGAACACGCCCTTCAGTAACTACTACTTCCATTTCTTTGTCAGAACTGATTTCAACATTAAATGCAGTTCCCACGGCGGTTACCTTATTGGCACCAGCAGCCACTGAAAAAGGGTTGGCTTCGTCTTTAGCCACATCGAAATAAGCTTCACCTCGTTTAAGGACGATAGTCCTTGCTCCTTGTCTGAAATTAACGGACAGCTCGCTGTCGGTATTCAGATTAACTGTACTGCCATCAGGTAAATTTACCAGGGACGTTTCACCCACTGCCGTGGAGAAATGAGAAGAATAGGCAACCTCGACGAACTCCACTTCGGGACTCACTTCCCGCGTAAACTCACTCCAATTCAGTATCGCCAACAGGCAGAGAAATAGGCCCGCAGCAATAGAAATCCGAGCCATGTGGTTGGTGCTTTTACTCACTTCACCTGCGCTAAGCTCAGCTTCATCTCGAGAGACCGTAAGCTGAGCATCAGACTGATCAAGCGGAACCAATTGGGCTACAGGCTTCAACAGATCTAATAAATCCCAGGTAGCCGCCACTTTTACAAGGGTTTCTGCATGCAATGGAGACTCTTCTAACCAGTCTTCAAGGCTGCTTTTTTCACGCTCTGACAGGCCGCGATCCATAGCAGCCACCCAGTCGCAGGACTTCCTTTCTATCTCAGCTAAGTTTGGAAACTGAATTGTGGTCATTTTTGTATCGTTTCTACCGCATTATCTTCTAGCTTTGAAATTGGTTGAACAGGCCCCTTCTGTGATCGCTTAATCTCATCGACATACTGCATGCAAAGCCGTAGCCCTTTTGACACGTGTTTTTCTACAGTGCTTTCGCTGATTCCTAGCTGCCCGGAAATTTCTCGCTGAGAAAGACCATAGATTTTCTTAAGAATAAGCACACGGCGACATTTTACTGGTAGCTGATTGATTGCTTTGGCCATCATTTCAAAATCACGCAGCTTAATAAATTCCTGCTCTGGATCATTTTTCGGTGCTGCATTTGTACTACTGAGGTTTAGACTGTCCAAATCCTCTATTGCCGGCACTAATTCTTGCCGTTGCTGCTGGTTTTTCCGATGAGTGGCAAGACGCAAAGCGGTCTTGACCATGAATGCTTTTGGGTATTGGATCTCTGTTTTTAGCGCCGACTGGTAAGTTCGGATGTACGTTTCCTGAAGTATATCCTCGATATCACAGGGCGCTACACCTCTGAGCTTGCCGAGAAGCGACGACATAACACCGCGATAACTGATGTACTCCTTAGTTATGTTGTCTTTGCTGCTCATTGTTAACTCCAGGGAAACACATTGAGTCTCGTTGTCTTTATAGTGTTGCGTGAAATCAGTATGCCTGATGGGAGAAATTGTACAACAGATGCAAATGCAGTAGCTGTGGCCGGCGCATGTCTTTCATTATGAGTTAAAGCCTGTTTTGCCCTATCATGCTTATTCGTTTCAAGACAATCGAAAACTCGTGACTGAGAACTACACAACCATCGGCGGATTTGCCCTGATGATTGCCAAAGCCCTCGACGCCGAAGGCAAGAACAGCAAAGCTCTATTGAGCGCCAGCGGCATTGACTGGCAGCTGCTGTCCAACCCGGATCATCGGGTTCCTGTCGATCAGATAGGTCGCCTGATGGATTTATCCGTTCAGGAAACAGAAGACCCCGCATTTGGCTTAAAAGCCGGTACACATGTTTGCCCAACAACATTCCATGCGCTCAGCATGTCGATGTGGTTGTCCCCTAGCTTGAAAGAAGCGTTCGTTCGCGGAGTTCGATACGGACAATTGTTAAGCGATGCAGGGCAGGCAACATTCGAGGAGAGAGATGATGAGTACGTACATTCGACGACTTTCGTCACGGCGGAAAAAGAGTTTTTGCAACTGCTACACCCGGCAGCGTTCGATGCCTTGTTCTCAGCCGTACTCAGCTTTTGTCGCGCCATTTCTGACGCAAGTCTCACCCCGAAGCGGGTCGCGCTGATCAGGCCTTACCCTGACAACCCAAGGCCCTATCTCGAATTTTTCGGCTGCCCGATCGACTTTTCCCAACCGACGATGTCGCTGACCTTTGACAAGAGCGCCCTGGATAAGCCATTGCCTTCCAGTCATCCAGAACTGGGCTATTCCGGGGACAGTATACCGAATTCAAGTTCCGCTTCTGGTACACAGCACCCCGAGATCACAATGAGT
>JBGCDE010000209.1:0-9605 GCA_045105115.1 Pseudomonadales bacterium
ATTTTCCGTTAACACGTAGTTTCATCGATTCTCAGACAAATAGCCGGTACAATCACGACTCCACGCGCCCGTAGCTCAGCTGGATAGAGTAACTGGCTTCGAACCAGTTGGTCGGGAGTTCGAATCTCTCCGGGCGCGCCACCTCTCTTGCACTTCAATCACCTCAATTAGAGCCCTCAATTAGAGATAGCCACTGTGAGGCGATCACTAAGCGCCGTGCAGTCGGCTTTACGCTGTGCATAGCGAAACGGCGTGTACTGTGTCGATTTGGGCATGATGCCTGTCAGCCACTTGTTTAACGTGGGCTTGTACGTGTAACCCACCTCTTGCGCCATCTCCTCCATCTGCTTGCACAATGAACGCATCAGCACCGCATGGCTCGCATAGCCAGCAAGGTTCTGGGTTTCAAAAGGGTCATTGCGTAAATCAAACAACTGCGTCCAGTTTTCATGCTCTGGATAGGTCACCAGCTTGTGTGTATCCGTGCGAAGCCCCAACATGCTGGGCCACTTGGCCGTCGAGCGCAGAAAGGTTTCCTGCCAGTACTGATACAAAAACCCGTCACGCCAAGCGGTCTCTTCGCCCTGAGCAAGCGCTAAAAAGCTGCGGCCATGCACATCGTCCGGCACAGAAACGCCCGCCAGCGACATCACAGTGGGTGCAATATCGATGTTCAAAACAAGCTCATCGGAGAGTTTTCCGCGCGGCAAAACGCCGGGTAAACGCGCAATCATGGGAACACGCATGCTCTCTTCATAGGCGGTACGTTTATCGCCATTGCGGTGTTCTCTAAGCGCGTAACCGTTGTCGCTGGTAAATATGACTAGGGTATTTTCCTCCAAACCTAACCGATCTAGCGCATCAAGTAGTAAACCTACGTTCTGATCGATGCCGTTAATAGAGCGGGTAATGTTTCTCCACCACTTCGACGCAGGGCCGGTACGAGGGAGCTTGGGGTAACGCAGCGTGGACCAGGGCGGAATGGCATCAAGGTTTTGGGGCGGTGTAATAGTCGCATCAGCATACAGATTTGCATGTTCAGGCATCGGTTCAAAGGGCTGATGAGGTGCCTTCAAACCGATCATCATGGCAAACGGCTTTTCTGTCTGTTGTTCCATATACTGGATCGCAAACTCAACACTGGTCTGATCGGTGTAACCCTCACTCTTAGTCGATTTACCGTTGATCCTATACGCCTGATCAAAGTACCGGCCTTGCCCAGCGTAAGTTGCTGTGTAATTGAAACCAGGACGCTCCCACTGTCTGCCATGGTGCCACTTACCCACGTAAACCGTGTCGTAGCCCACCTCCGATAACGCGGTAGCCCAAGTGTCTTGCTCGGGAAACGGCGTGCGATTGTTAATCACGCCATTGGCATGATTGTATTTTCCAGTCAGGATCGCTGCCCGGCTGGGCGAGCACAGAGAGGTAGTGACGAACGCATTGCGAAATCTAACACCCTGCTCTGCCAGGGCATCTAACCGTGGGGTTGTGAGAAAAGGGAAACGGGCATCTTTACCCTGCTCGCGCTGCACTACTCCGAGTTGATCCCATCGCTGATCATCGGTTACCACGATCACAATATTAGGCTTATCACCTCTACTGAGAGTCTTAGACTCGAAGTCGGAGGTTTCGGGGAGGTTCGCCACCACAAAGGGCGATTGCCAGAGAAGCGATATTGCACTGAGCGCCGCCAATAGGGCCTTGTTTAACATAGAACATTTTTCTTCTGTTGAACGGAAAATGGGCAAGGCGCAATCGCACACATTGGCGATGGGTTATCCTCTTGAGGTGTAACTATCATACGCTCTGTAGGCTGTAAAGTTGGCCTCACAAATATGCCCCTTAGTTCCCCGTAAACCAGCGAACCCCATATTGGCAGCTAAACCTGCGCTCAAACCTGCCCCTCATGCATGGTTGGTAGCCAAACCTGCGAACCAGAACACGTCTCACGAACAATAAATATTTGATTTCGTAGGGTATTTAAAGGTCTAATTACGTAGATGCAGCTAAGGCTTCGGGGCGCTGCTGAGTAACACAGACTGAGATTAAGACTGAGATTAAGACTAAGATTAAGACTAAGATTGAGACTGAGACAACGATCGGAACGACGATAACGCCAAGCTTAAAAAGCACAACTGCGGCCAATACTATAAAAAACGTGCGGACACACTAGCTCACACATTATGAACCACTCGCCTCTCAAGATACTTGCCAATATCTTTCGCATTCTACTACTGGTGGGCGTCGTCGCTGCGGGTGCGGTGTGGAGCCTGTGGGAATCAGACCCAGTTGGTGTTGACGAGTACGGTGAAGAACTCGCCGATGACTATCTTCGCCAATACCAAAAAGCGTATAACGAGGCGGTTAGCCCTCTAGAGGAAGAAGACGGCGACGGTGATCTTGAGCCGTTGCGTAATTTCGTCGTAAGCCTGGAGCATGTGCGCAAGAGCGACAGGCTTGACCCATTGAAACGTCGGACCATCAGACGATTGATCACGGAGTTACGTGCGCAAGGGGCCAACGAGGAAGCGCTACGCTGGACGCAGGAGTGGCTAGCGCTGGATGACAGAGACGTTGTTGGCCTTTCCACACAGGCAGAGATACTCACCGAAATGCCTGGCCGCAACAGTGAAGGGCTAGCGGCTTTCGCGGCGCTACATCACAAACTTCCGGCACTGGAAATGGTGTCACTCCCCTACTCCATCGCTCTGGCCAAGGCGGCGAGTGAACCCGGCGATCTAGCCAAAGCATATGCAGTGTTCGAGCCTCTAACGACAAGTTACCTCGATTTGCAGGGAGAACTGACAGGGCTGAAATGGGAGGTACTCTGGGATACAGGCAAATCGTTTAGTGGCAAACAAAAGAAGATTATCCCGCCAGTGGTAGACAAAAACGCCCGCGTCTCGGTGACCTTTGAACTGGAGCCAAACGTGAAACGGTTGCGCATAGACCCGCCAATAAAATTACGCGCGCGACTAACCGATATGCAAGTACATTTACTGGGTTCGAGCCCTGCGCCTGCTGTCAACATCGTCGACCAGAATCTGAAACTTAACCAGATAGCCAAAGAAGGCGACGCGCTCATTACCAGCGGTAGCGGCGATCCCTATTTCTTCTTTGAGTTACCCGAGCGTTTTCAATCAGAAAAGAAAACCCGAATGCGCTTTGAAGTCACTGTGAGTAAGCGGTTTCCAGATACGCTGGCGCCACTGATGACGGCAGAAGCTGCAGAAGAAATATTGCCCTACCTGCATGATAGGGGCGACACGGCAGCCATGCTTCGCTACAAGAAACTGTATGAATCTCAACACGGCGAACTCAGCAACGTCTTACTAAAAGGGCTTATGGCCCCCAACGGAGGCGTCCGATGAAAAGAATTTTAGGCCGCTGCTGGGCATGGAGTTGGGTTATCACACTGCCTATCGTGTGTTTCTTCGCCTATTGGGTCTGGGATACCGCCCAACGGTATTACACCTTCGGAATTCGCTATGACACCCGCCCTATTCCTTACACGCTGCACTCCACAGGTGAAAAAGTATTTCACGAGATGACGCGTACGCTGCGACAGTCCATAGGCCTGTCTACCCAGGACGTTAATGAGCCTATTGAGGGCATCAACGTTGTAAACATATTCGTACCCGAATCAAACCTGGCGCAACTAAACGCAAACCTGCCGCACTCTGGCTTCGAATACGTAAAAGGCGGAATCTGGAACGAAGGCAAGTTGCAGAAAATGAAGTTTAAGTACCGCGGTGACTTCGTCTATCACTGGGGAGAAACTAAAAAATCTCTGCGCGTAAAAACCAGCAAAGGCAAACTCTATCGCGGGCATCGCACGTTCAACCTGCTGGGTATCAAGCAGCTTGAAACGCACTACGGCAACTTGCTAGCGAAAGATTTTGGTCTCATTGCACCGAGTTCAGATATCGTCGAGGTAAACCTGAATGGCGAGCGGCTTGGCCTGCACGTTTATGTAGAGCAGTTAGAAGAGCTCACGCTCCGTAACAATGGCTATATGCCCGGGGACATTTACTCTGGCGAAATTGTGGCTAAAGACGCCTATCGCGGCGTGGAAGGCAACCTCTTTACCAACCCACGTCTGTGGGAAAAAATTGCCATCAACAATCACTTTGCTGAAGACTCGCTTGTGCCGCTCGAAACCCTCATAGGGCTGATCAATGATGCAGACAACCCCGAGACTCAAGCCAAGCTATCCAAAATGCTCGACATGGACGCCTGGGGCCGATTTTCAGCCTTCGAGACACTCACGCACGGTTTCCACTACGACAATCACCACAACTGGCGCCTATATTACGACCCAATGCGCAGCAAGTTTTTCCCAGTTATTTGGGATCCATTAGCGTGGCACCGAAACTGGCGAACCAACGTGCAGCTAGACATCATTCCATCAGATTTTCATCTCGCTTTATTCAAAAATGCTGAGTTTTTGGAAGCGCGCGCCCAGGCTATCGCCAACTTTTTCCTAGAGGAAAGAGACACGCGCTTTCTTGATCAATTGTATTCACACATACCAGGTTTTAAAGAGGCTCTGGACCGCGACCCGTTGCTGAACGAGCCTCTGGATGTCGCCTACGAGCGTGTTGATGCCTTTATCGATCTCGTTGAAACTGTTTTTGCCAATGCCGAAGCGGGCTATCTGGGCACCAGTAGCAATCTGGCGTACAGCACCCCAGACAATAGTTTCACCCCGTTCACAATAGATTTGTCTGTCTCCGGCAGAATGCCCGTAAAGCGTCTTTATTTGGATTTCTCAGAACCCGTTTCTGACGTGGTTGCGGCGCGGCTCAAACATTTGTTAGACGAAACTGCCCAAAGCGCGGATGTCTCCTCAAAAATTTCTGTGAACGGCGCTACCGTGGTTCTCGAGCAGACGCTATTGGCGCAACACACACCCTTTGAAGGCACAGGCTCCGTGCTTCGCCGCACAAAACTGGCAATGTCAGACGCGTATTATCAGCTAGCACTGACGGGCATTAAGCCAGGCAATCGGCTGTTGGACATGCGTGCAGAGTTCTTCGACGATCGCGAAATACTAGCGCGCCGCCTGCCAAGCATTGCACCAAAGTCTTTCGACAGAATGTATCTGGTTGTCAAAGACGCGCCTGTGGTTAAGCCCATTATCTGGTCGGGCGAAGTACGCATTGATGGCATACAGGAGCTCGATGCACCACTGGTAATACGCCCTGGCACCACCGTGTATTTCGGCGACGACGCGAGTCTAATTCTGCGTAACCGCATTTTGGCCGAGGGCACAGCCGAGGAGCCGATACGCTTTCTACCCGCTAAAGATGCAACTATTCCATGGGGTACGCTAACACTCACCGGCAGTGGCACTGACTACTCCCGATTCGTGCATACCGAGTTTGCCGGCGGCAGCGGCCTTAAACGGCCCCTCTATGAATACACCGCCATGCTCTCTATTCACGGAGCCAAAGGCGTCGACATTGAGCACACACTCTTCCGCGATAGCAAAATCACCGATGACATGGTGCACGCGGTTTATGCCGATGTGCGCTTCAGCCATACGGTATTTGAGCGCGCGTTAATGGATGCTCTCGACATTGATATTGCAACAGGCGTTATTGAAAACAGCCGTTTTTCCAATAGCGGTAACGACTCAATAGACTTTATGACCAGCCACGGTGTTGTGCGCGACACCATTATCGAAGATGGCGGCGACAAAGCTGCCTCAGTAGGCGAAGGTTCAACCCTGCTGGTAATTAACAGCATCTTCCGCAACAACTTCATCGGCGTACAGGCAAAAGATGGCTCATCGGCCGCGCTCTACAACCTGGACTTAATCGGTAACGGCCAAGCGCTAGACGGTTACAACAAAAACTGGCGCTACAATGATGGAGGCGACATCTACACCTATAAAAGCTTCATACAAGGCAATAAAAAACCAATGGCTGCAGACAAAAAGTCGAGCATCAATATTTTTGACAGCTTCATCGACGCCGACCCAAAGTCAGTGGGTAAACGCATAGAGCTGGGGCCAAACGTTGACAACCAGCAGCAACGGAAACCTAAGCTAAACACAATTGAGCGCCACCTTGACGAAATAGAATCTATGTCTGTATTCGACCCCACACTGTGGCGTCACGTAGATCACGAAAAACGGGGGGCCAGCAATGTCATCACAGACTAAGCTTCATTTCGCCCGTTTTGAATTCAAGTACATACTTCCGCGCCAACAGCGTGAGGAGTTCGAGCGTGAACTACAGTTTTTTATGGAGTTCGACCCCTACGTGCGCGACAGAGAAGATCACCAGTACTTTGTCCGCAGCCTCTATTTTGATGATCCGCAGTACACCTGTTTTCACGACAAAATAGAGGGAATGCACTCCCGTGCTAAATTCAGGATTCGCACCTATACGCGTTCTCTTGCTGAACCCGCGCCACAGTTTCTCGAAATCAAAGGGCGCCATAACAACCTGGTTATCAAGCACCGCACGCCGATAGACGAATCTGCCTTCCTCGAGCACGAGAAAGATGAAGTGCTCGTCAACAAAATGGTAGGTGGCCTAACAGCCGGCAAGGTAAGCGAACGCTTCCATTATGAACGCTATCGCAAGCGTATACGGGCAGTCGCGCTGGTAGACTACGTAAGACGTCCCTACATCAGCAAGTTTGACGCGGACTTCCGTTTGACGTTCGACAGTGAGCTACAGGGAACAAAAACCAGAGCGCTCTTCCCCATCGACGACACATTTTCGTCGCGCCGGTTATTACCAGGCTACACGGTGATGGAAGTGAAGTTCAGGAATCACATCCCGTCATGGTTTCACCGGCTTTTACAGGCGTACGAATTGCGTCGGGTATCAGTATCAAAAATATGCCACGCCATGGAAGCGCTCGGTATTGCGGAAGATCCAGGGTAAACGATTGTGTAACAGGGTGATTTTTGCAGTTTTTTGAAATACGGACTAAAACAGACAACACCAATATAAAGAGAGTGAGTCATGGAACAAGAACTACTTAACGCTACAGGCAGCATGCTGACCTATACAAACCAGGAGATGGTCATCAACATCATCCTAGCAACAGTGCTGGGTATGTCGATGTCTATCGTTTATCGCTACACGCACAAAGGCTTGTCGTATTCGCAATCCTTTACGCAGACAATTTTCTTTGTCGCGGTGATTGTTGCCATTGTGATGATGGTTATTGGCTCGAGCCTGGCAAAGGCATTTGCCATGGTGGGCGCACTGTCGATTATCCGGTTCAGAACCGTTGTTAAAGATACGCGCGATGTTGCGTTTATCTTCGGCGCATTGGCGATTGGCATGGCTGCTGGTACGTCCAACTACTTCCTGGCCTTGATAGGCACCGCCGTTATTTCGATACTCTCTATAGCCACCTACAAGTTTAACTTTGGTGCCTTGTATAAGAGCGAATTCATTCTGCGTTTTACGTTCGAGCAGAGCCATGACAGCTCAGGCTATCTAGGTGTAATTCAGGAATTTAGTAAGCGCTCGAACATGCTGCATATCGAGCCCTCTGGAGATCGCCAAACTCTTCGCCTGACCTACGATATTTCTTTACGTGAAGACACTACAGCAGAAAAGCTGACCGGTGCACTTGGCGAAGTTGAAGGTATTTCTGAAGTGGTACTTATCGCATCTAATAACGACATCGATTATTAGAGCGATTCAATAAGCAATCAATGCCTCGGCACAATTTGTGCCGGGGCATTTTTTTCAGTAAAGATACATATCCTCTATCGTCACGCCCTCACCCTTACCTCCCTGCGTCTCTACCACAACTCGGATTTTGCTAATGCGATACGGCTTTTGCCGCAGCGGATCGGTGGCTAGCAATGGCAGAAGCACATGGGTGTCCGTTTTTTCAGTGAAATGATGATACTGCGTGCGATAACCGCCTTCATTGCGGCTCGATTTTGGCGGCGCGTCAGACGGCGTTACATAGGCATACACCAGCGCGCGCTGGCCTTCGATGGCATCCAGTGAAAGGTGGATTCCACTAACGGAGCCAGATTCAAGCGGCACATCAAACTCCGTCGTATAACTTACTCGCCTACCATTGTTTTTTACGGCCGGGTTGTCGACGCTAAGGCCTTGTACTTTTTTGCGCGGCAGCGGTGAATATATCCAATGATTCGACTGAAGCTTGCCCGTGGCAGACATGCGCTTAATGCGTAAATGCTCAGCTTCTCGTATGAGATAAAGAAAACTGTGTGCATTTCGGCCATTCGTGCCCACAAAAAGAAGAGGCACTTTTTTGTGATAGCGCAGATAAGGGTTTGCGTTGTCACTGCCATCCCCTGTGAGTATCAGATTTACGCCAAGAGAAACCAAAAAATCGAGGAGGGATTCACGATTGTAATACGGCTTCTGAGCGCCACCAAAAACGGCAACATTAAACGCATAGGTGCTATTGGTTAGCGTTTTCTTCAGCCACTTGCGCTGTTTACTCTCGGGGCCCAGCGGCGAGGTATAGCTCAAAAACAGAAACTGCATATCGCCCTTCGCGATGCTGTAGTAAGCCTCTTCCTTAACGTCTCGAATCTCTGCTGGATAAGGGTAGTCAAACAACGCTTTAAAATTCGTAAGGTCAGAGCCAAACAAAAAGGGCCAACCCGCATCGTGATTGCCAGGAGCCAAGTACAAGGGCACGCGGCTCATCGTTTCTGCAAATGGCCGAAACAAGAACTCACGATAATCTTCTGGGTTACTAAAATAGGTAGCATCGCCCATATGCACAACAAACTCAGGATCAAGTTCTGCAATACGCGCCATTAACAATCGCTCAGGATATTGGCTAAACCCCTCACTACCGTGGGTGTGTCCCAGCGCGGCAAAACGAAACTTTTCGGTACTGCCGTGGGTATGAAAGGAGCCAATAAACTTATTGTCGACGTTGTAGTGATAGGTTGTATCCGGGCGTAAACCTGACAACGTGACCGATTGTTGGAGCGCGGCCGGCTGATTTTTTACGCCTTGCTCAAAATCGAGGGTCATGCCATAGCGAATAGTCGAGGGCGCCTGGGTTCGCAAGCGCCAGTTTATAGTAGCGGTGCTCGGTGAAAGGTCAGTGAGATAAGGCTCGATATCGAGCGCTATAGTCTCTGAGCGCGTGATCGGAGAAGCAAAAATGAACAGGGCTAGCCAACAGTAAGCCACCCGCCGCGTTATGCACGGCTTTAAGTCTGGCAGTCTGCATTGCAATGCCTTGAAACGATGTTTAACGCTGATCTTTCTGAACACGCACTAAGCCCCTGCTGCGAAGTAGACTTCATTATAAGCCACTACGCGGCTCTAGGGGCACTGTCGGGTGTTACCGCTTACGATCAAACAACCAGATCAAACCAAATACCGGCAGCAACAACAGAGGAATGTAAGACACCGCCTGAAACGACTCCACCGATGCGAAACGAACTGCATCAGCCATCACCTCAGGTGACAGCGTGGCGAGGTTGTCAGCACCGCCGGCAAACTCTGCCTTCGCGTTATCGAAAATGGCGCCCATGCGCGGCAATACAAACTGAATGGCCATACCACCGGCAAAGCCCATCAATCCCAGTGCAACTGCACCGCCGCGCGGGAAACGCTCCGACGTGA
>JBGCDE010000210.1:0-3530 GCA_045105115.1 Pseudomonadales bacterium
TGGATATGTAGCCGAAACTAGAGGGAAGCAGCTAACGATGTTAGCATCCGGTGGTGTCAATCCCTGAGCTTAGAGCCGTCCATGTCCAGCGCGTATTATATTTATTTTTCTGACGCTGGCCAGCCAAATATTTTGGTGGAAGTTGGCTTTGTTTTATCGTTAGGTCAGTTGGAAGCGCTCAGCCGAGGAGCGTTCCCAGTGTTGGCTGTAGGGTTCGGGCACAGGCGTATTGCTTAGTAAGCTGCCAGCCGCAAGGTAGCGGTACATTTGTTTTGCCGACAGCACGCTGTCGGTGTCTTGGCGGATCATCAAATGCTCCGGGTTTAGATCCGAACTGGAAGTAAGGCCCGCTGCACCAATGATTTTGCTGAGTACTTTTAGTGATTCTTTATGAAATTCAGCAACCTGCAAGGCCTTTGTTTCCACATTCAGGCCAGCTTGTCTCAGCTTGTCATGGGTTGCGATTCCTGTCGGACAATTACCTTTGTGACAGTGTTGTGACTGAATGCAACCTAGTGAGAACATGAACCCTCTTGCTGAATTACACCAATCGGCACCCAAGGCAATATTCGCTGCAATATTGAAACCGCTGACAACTTTCCCTGAGGCACCTATTCGAATCTTGTCTCGTAGTCCGCAACCGAGTAATACATTGTGCGCAAGCACTAAGCCTTCACGAAGCGGCATTCCAATGTGATCTGAGAACTCTACAGGTGCTGCGCCAGTGCCGCCTTCAGAGCCGTCAATAACGATAAAGTCGGGGAGTATTCCGGTGCTGAGCATAGCTTTCGCTATCGCCATAATTTCCCAAGGGTGTCCTATGCATAGCTTGAACCCTGCCGGCTTACCGCCAGAGAGCTCACGCATTTTCGCAATGAACTCGAGCATTTCTACAGGCGTACTGAATGTAGAATGCCTTGCTGGGGAGATACAATCGCTGCCAATAGAGACACCCCTGGCAGCGGCTATTTCTGCCGTCACTTTTGCGCCTGGCAACATGCCGCCCTGCCCTGGTTTGGCGCCTTGTGACAGCTTCAGTTCAACCATTTTCACTTGCGATGACTTGGCAAGCTCGCCGAAAGCACCGGCGTCAAAACTGCCGTCTTTATTCCTGCAGCCAAAATAACCGCTGCCAATTTCCCAAATTAGATCGCCACCGTGCTCACGATGAAAACGAGATATTCCGCCCTCCCCTGTATCTTGCGCAAAACCGCCTATGGCGGCGCCCTTGTTCAGTGCAGCTACAGCGTTGCCCCCCAAAGAACCGTAAGACATGGCAGACACGTTTAATAATGACGCGCTGTAGGGCGAGCTGCATTCATCCCCACCAATAACAACACGCAGAGCCGCAACTTCAACATCGCATGGAGCAATCGAATGGTTTATCCATTCATATCCATCGCCGTATATATTTAGCTCGGTACCGAATGGCTTTTTGTCTTCTACATTCTTTGCGCGTTGATAAACAAGCGTGCGTTCCTCACGATCGAATGGCATTCCATCAGTATCACTTTCAATAAGATACTGTCTTATCTGCGGTCTGATGGACTCAAACAGTGCTCGAATATGGCCGATGATGGGGTAATTCCGATACACAGCATGCTTGCTCTGCCAACAATCGTAGGTACCTAGTGCTACCAGTGGCAAAGAAACCACCAGCACAAACATGGCCAGCGTAGAGGGGTAGAAAACAATTGCTGCGAGAGCAACAATTATCACCAGAACAAATACCGTATACCTAATCAACTACGAAGCCTGCATTAAAAAAGCGTGGCTGTGAATACTATCATGGGGGATGGCGTAGCAAACAAAGGCGCAAGTAATGTGCGGAGTTAATTAATTATTCAGAGGAATGGAACGGCTCGCATTGCCCTGCATTACGAAACGCAGTTGACACGTCTCTGGCCGCCAGTAGTGTTTGTTGTGCAAGACTGGAAGATAGATTGAAGCTTGGGCTGTCAACGCCACTTTGAAACAATTGCACAAGTTGTGGGTATCGGTCGCGGTCGGCTTGTGTAAAGCGATTGGCTGACTGAGCCGCCTGGTTGATATGGTTTAGCAGTTGCCTTGAATCGCCTCTGTTTACCGCAGCGCTTGCGAAACTGGGCCGTGAATTATTGTTGAGCAAATTTCGGGTTAAATCACTGGCAACTACAATCTGATTAAGCAGTTTTTGGAAATCAATGATATCTTCATCATCTTGCGCGGTATGGTAGCAAGCGCCTATACCGTCTGTAAAAAATACAGAA
The DNA here is from genome assembly GCA_045105115.1 of Pseudomonadales bacterium. GTDB lineage: Bacteria > Pseudomonadota > Gammaproteobacteria > Pseudomonadales > JAUIET01 > JAUIET01. The sequence goes on from JBGCDE010000210.1 coordinate 2,250, forward strand.
GGCACGCCGACCGCAAGAAAGTTGGTGTGATCACTTAGCCTGTTTCCGAAGGAAGATGTTAGCTGGCGGAACTGGATGCTCGATGGATTAATAGCTTGCTGTAGCGCATTTTGTAGCATGCTTCCGCCGCTCTCAGCCGCAATCACGAAACTGGTGTTAACCAGGCTTGGCATTACGTTTGTACCGAGAATATCAAAATTGATATACGCCACAACGCGGTTGTGCGGTCGAACCGGGTTGGCTACATAGTGTTGCGACCCTAACAGACCAAACTCTTCCTGATCCCAAAAAGCGAGTATCAGTGAGCGACGCCCCCTAAATTTTTCATCAGTCATTTTCTTCGCTATATCAATAACAGCAGCCACCCCTGAGGCATTATCGCTGGCCCCATTGCACACTACATCGGCAGATTGCGACGTGGTGCATCGACTGCCCAGATGGTCGAAATGAGCGCCAAGCATCACGTACTCATGGGCCAAATCAGTGCCTGGGATTACGGCCAGTATATTGGTACCGCCGTTATAGAACTGTTTGAAGCTGTTATCGCCATTGCCGCCCATCAGCCCTTGAGCATGCGGGCTGATGCGTTCGATAATATAATCCTGGGCCGACGCGGAGCCTGCACTGCCCGGCAGTCTGCCTTGCATTACCTCAGCATTCGCAAGCTTTTTAACGTCTACCTCGGGACAGGCGGTCAGCAGCATGCTGACGAGAGCCAGCAATGCGATCTTGGCATTTTGAATATTGATCATTCCAGTATGTTACCCAACAACTAATTATGAATATGCGCTCTGCGACCCTTTTTAAGGCACCAGTAGACATATAAATAGATTATATTTTGTACTATTCGTGCATTGGAAATACTAGCACAAGTACTTTGATTCAACCGCTTCAATTATCGGATTGGTACAATTTTTATACAATTAGAGCTTGATGGCGACACACCGCTGAAAGTCAGCGTGCAGCTTCGCATTTCGTCGGTTTAGACCGAACCATGAGCGTGGCTGCGGCAACGATTGTGCACTACTTTTACCCTCCAGAAAATCGCTTACAGTAACCTTTAGACCAGCCTCGTCTAAGCATTGCTGCATGAGTGTAGGCAAGTCCTGGCCAGACTTTGGGTCACTTAAGGGTTCAGCTCTTGGATACGCAGAATTTTCTCCAATCAACACAACGCGATCATTTGAATCTCCATGATCGCCGGGACACACGGCCAGGGGCAGAATCATTGTCACTTGGCCATCTTCCTGCAAAGCAAGCACATTCAGCTGCTCAGATATT